>NZ_JBHILU010000020.1:0-13928 GCF_042193495.1 Bartonella sp. TS82HLJMH
CCAAAATAAAACCATCGGTTAAGTTGATCTTAATGAGTTTATCGAGGAGTCTATTCGCCGTCAACTCACTCTGCATGAGAGCAAAAGCAGAATCTATATGAGACGTGTATGCTTACATAAATCAAATTATTGACTGAAAAATCCAATGTTTGTTTATATATCATTTTTTATGTCGGTTTCTTGTATTGAAAGCAATGGTACGATTTTTGATGTCTGTATAAAAATATTTACAAAAAAAGTTTTAATAACGTATGATTATAGAGTTTTGTCCTTTGTTTTAAGCGTGTAAAGTTAAACCGTTGTTTATCCATAGATTTTGTGTTTATTATTTATTTGATACATTTAATCTAGAATGTAAATTGTGTTCGTATATTCAAACTAATATACTGGTATTGAAGCGGTGAAAGTGTTACTTTGTTGAAAATAGATAATTTGGTAGGTTGGTATTCCTTTTGTATCAGAGAAATTTCACCTTATTCTCTCATATTGTGCGTGGATGAAATGTTAACCGCATAATGCTCTCTCTTACATGAGATGTAAGATTGATATGCTTTCCATATTAAGAAAAGTTGTTGATTGTAGAGGAGTATTTTTCTGCGAAATTCGTTTTGCTTAAATGGCAAAAATAGAGCAATAGTCGCATATTTGTTGCGCTGTAACGCATATATATAATCGATGGAGTCAACACTTCATTTAAGAAATTTCTTGAAGAAAAAACATAAAAAAAATAGAATTGTTGAAAAGCATGAAAAATCAAGGAAATTTTGCAAAAAAAGCTGCATCATGTGTGCAGCTTTTTATGTGTTTGCTTTAGAGGTAGAAGTTTTAAAACTTGAAAAAGTCCTTACGGCTTCTATAACCATAATAGCCAAAAACACTGGAAATAATGGCGCCGACCAGACTTCCTAAAAAGCCCCACCATCCCATATTGGAGACTGTTTTTGTGGCTTTAGTTGCAGTGTTTTTTGCTGCCTTGATAGTATCCTCAAGATTGTCCGAGAGTTTTTCAGCCTGTTCTTCAAGGGCTTCAATTGCCTGAGCAGTTTTTGCTTCTGCTGTCTGATAAATATGAAGCGCATTGTTGGCTGTTCTTTGTGCGTCCGCACGGGGCATGCCATCTTTTATGAGGGCATTGATGATATCACTTCGATCAAATTTTGTCGTGAGATCTTCTACACGATCAGACAGGCGCTCACCAAGATTTTTTAAAGTGGTGCGATAGTGAGAAGGATCATTTTTGAAAGCTGTGATCGCAGAATCAATATCGTTGAGAGCTGCTTGATAGGTTTGTTTCAAGCGATCAGGGTTGAGAGCAGGAATATCGCTTTTATTGAGAAGGGTGCGCAATTCACTACCAAGTTGGTCAAAATTGATGCCATTGTCACTGTTTTTTGCAAAAAACTTTTCAAGACTTTCGCTGTTTAATTTTGCAAGTATGGGGGAAATATTGGTTTTGAGGCTATCTACGGTTTGTTGGACCATAGAGCTGTTTTCTAGAGCAGTTTTAGCTCCTATCTTTGCTGTACTAGAAACCACGTGGATGGCTTGGAGGGTCATCAGCAATGTTATGAGAGCCCAAGTGAGAAAGCCATGAAGCGTCCCTGACGATTCAGCAAAACGTCCAGCTACAAAACCTCCCAAGGCTAGGCTAATCAGTGTGACGATAACAGAACCCACGCCAAAAGAGAGGAAAGAGCCTTCAAATGGGGTTGAAGAGGTGAAATCCATTTGGCTTAAGCCTAAAGCTGCTACCAGAAAAGAGAGGCAGATTGAGGTGGCAAGGGCTGTCACCAATCCCGCAAAGATTGCGGACCATGAAATGGGTGTGTGAAAAAAGGGATACTTTTCTTCTAGAGATGTTTCTCCTAGAAAATTCGTATCGAATGGTGTGTCTTCAGGAATGCGAGTTTCCATGTTTTATCTCCTTGAATATGCTGGAGATACAATGTCTTTTTGCCAATTATGTTCCAAAAGTGAATAGATATGCACTAAAAAGGACAGAAATCATCGAAAACAGGACGGTGATCATTACTTAAAATTCTAGAGTCTTTATTTCATTTTTTTGTAAAAACAGCGAGTCTTCTAAAATTTTAGTTTTTTATATTGTACTTAGTAATTAAAAGAACGCTTCGAGTATTCAAATAAATATCAAAGGTATTCAATTCAAAAAGCTATGAGAGATAAAAGAGAAGGAAGAAACATGAGTGTTCTAAGCTGTTTTTCCTTCTCTTATTGCTCTATATCAAAGAAATGCTAGAAAAATTTTCTAAGTTCTTTGAGTAAAAACTCCCAAAACCAAAGAGGAAAGTTGAAAAGTTTTGAGACAATGTCCAAAAGTTTCGAGATTCTCTCCAAAGATTGTTTTTTAGTTTCGCATGCAGGTTTTTTATGCGATGTAAGAGCATTTTGATTTGAGAGATAAATTTGATTTGATGGACCATCTTGTACTAAGAAACTGCATTTTGTAAAAGTCATGTGTTCCCCCTTTATGACGGTGGGATTATGAACTGTAATCGGTTCATAGGTGCTACAGGTTTTCACTTTTGTATTTGCAGTTGTCATGAATTCTGTTTCAAATGTATTTGTGTGAAGGTTACTTGTGCGTTTTTCGGGTTTATTGTCGATTAAAATACATTCATCCATTACGCTTTTTATGGGTGCATTTACTTTGTTTATAAAGTTTTTGAGATATTTAGAAAATTGAGTTTCTAAGGATAGGATTTTTAGGGATGGGATTTTTATGATTGTATTCATTTTATCAAGCTTTTTTAATACTTTTTTTATTAAAGGCCCGTAAATGTCTTTAATGTTTAAAAAATCACGAATATCAAGTTTACTGATGGCATTATAGGACCACCCTGAAAGATATGCGATCATTTCAATTGATTGCTCGTCGCCTTCTTTGCTCTGTATTGCTTTTAAGTCTTTAAATTTCGGGCGGCGTAAGATGATTTCTGTGTATGTCTTTCCTTCCACTTTAATAGGTACAGTAATTGGTACGTGGCTAGTTCTGTTATATTCATTAATAGTCCCCTTGCTTTCTAAATTAGATTCAGAATGATTTGTCAAATTTTCATTATATCATGTTTGTCAATAGCTTAGGCAGTAAATTTTGTGATGGTTATGTAGAATGAAAATCTAACAAAATGGACAAGATGAATTTAGATTTTTGGGGGAGACAGAAGCACAATTTGCTTTATGATATTAGTGGGCTATTAAGTTTATTTGCTCAATTATTTGTGTTTATAAAAACTTTTCCATGAGGCATTATTATACGCTGTATTGTTACAATAATATTTGCGTGGGTAGTTTTGAGGAGAGGGAGTTTGTGGTTTCTTTTTTCTTTGAACATTGTGAACCAATTCTGATAAAGGATGTTGTCGGGAGAGTGATGTTGTTATCATGAGAGGGGATAGAGTTTGGGAGCGTTTTTGTTGATGATATCAATGAAAAAAGCTGATGAAGATAGGGCAACATGAATACAACAAAATGCGCTATTTTGGATTGGGAAATATATTTCTGAAGGGGAGTTTTGATCTTTTAGCTTCTTTTGCGTATAGTTTTAAAATTGCGGTTTGCTATGCTTTAAAATTAATTATAAAGTGAAGCGCTAAGTGTTTATTTACGTGTTGCGTGTGCGTGCGGATCAGACATTGGATTTATGCATCAACAAGATGAATTATTCTCAAATAAAGTAAAAGAATAAAGAAAAATTATTATTTTATTCCCTGTGGATAAAGTTAAAATAGATTTATATTTATAAATATAAATTATTATTTTGCTATACACGTAAAAGTTAAATATTTTTAAATTTAAGAAATGTGACTTTCCTGATGAAACATAAAGATACATTACCATTCATTATACTTATCGTATGTTTATCAACAGGAGGTTTGATTTCTACCGATATTTTTTTACCAGCACTGGGAGAGATGCGTCAATATTATCAAGTGACACAATCTCAAATTCAGAATGCAGTGGCAGTTTTTTTGTTGGCATTGGCACTTGGACAGCTCATTTATGGGCCGCTGAGTGATAATTTTGGGCGTAAAAAAACACTTCTATTGGGCTTATTTTTGTGGTTATTTACGACACTTGGTGTGATTTATACAGTTCATATTCACGCTTTTCTTGTGTTACGTTTTTTGCAAGGTCTTGGTGCTTGTGCGGGTATCGTCTTAAGTCGTGCAATTATCAATGATTTATTGGATAAAAAAGCGGCCGGAAAGCTTTATTTGATTGTTTTTCCTTTTATTGGAATGTCACCAGCACTTGCACCTTTCATTGGTGGACTTTTGATACAAGCTTTTCATTGGCAGGCAACTTTTATCTTTTTAAGCTTTTTTATATTTATGACCATTTTGCTGTGTTATTTTGTGCTAACGGAAACTCTGCCTCCTCAAAAACGTCAGCGTTTTTCTCTTGTGGGATTTCTTAAGGGGAGTTTAGCCGTTATAAAAAATAAACAATTTGTCTTTTATGCACTTATTCCGTGTTTTTCTTATGCGACCTATTTTGCTTATATAGTAGAATCTCCTTTTTTACTTACGACTTTAGGTTTATCACCGCTATACATTGGTTATAGCTATATTGGGGTTTCTCTCCCTTATATTGTAGGGAACCTTGTGGCGCGGTGGTTTTTCAAACGAGAAACTATGGAAAGGACTGTACGGCGGGGATATATCATTTTTGTTATCGGGGGATTGCTCTTTTCTCTGCAAATGTATGTGAGTCCGTGGCCACTTGTGACAAGTTTTGCGGCTATTGCTGTTCTTACATTTGGTAATGGTTTTTTATTACCATTGGGAACAGCATTGGCGATTTCGTCGCACCCGCAAGCTGCTGGAGCAGCTTCCGGTATGATGGGAGCTTTACAATTAGGGAGTGCGGCATTGAGTGCTGCGGTTATTGGAAAGATATCTGGGCACAATCCACAGACTATGGCGGCTTTATTGGCTGTTTGCTGTCTTTTTGGTTTTATAATTTATATCTGCAAAGCGCGTGAGTTTATGATCTCAGAAATGAGCTGAGTGAAATGATAAAAAGAAAGCATTATGCGGAAATGTTTTTGATGTTTTACACGAATGGGGCATCTGTACATTAGATAAATTTTTTTATTATGTTGTTTGATTGAGTGGGTTTAAAATTTGTTACAAGCTTAGTTTGAGTTTAACAAATTGATTATGATGGGGGGAGAGTATGAGCCTAGAGTTTCAACATATTTTCATTATATTGGGTGTGAAAAGTTTTGGCTCTAATGCATGTTTTAAAATAAGGGGAAGAATTGATCAATGAGCCTTCCTATTATTATTCTTTCTCCTGTAATGCCAATTTGGGATGGTGGTGTTTTTTGTTCTCCATTGACAAAGCTATGCTTATCAAAAGGATTCTCTGTCACTCTGCTGGATACGCTTTCTCTTTTTCCTAAGAGTTCTCATGTTCTCAATCATGCTGCTGTAGATATTTTATCTTTTATGGCAGAAAAACTTAAAAGCTATTTTAAAGAGCCCGCAGTGCTTGTGGGATTTTCTATGGCTGGAATGTTGGTACAAATATTGGCAGCACGGCTTCCCAATGTTCAAGCTGTGCTTGCTGTGAATGCACCTGGCTATCCTGATAAGGTTTTGAAACGGCGCCTTGGAGATATTCTTGCCTCCTTAGAAAATAATGATTTGTCAGGGGCTTTGGAAATACTCAATGGTTTTATGCATCCTTCTGGCATTATGAAAAAAAGAGTTTTATTGGAGGTTCCTGATGAACAAAAAAGCGTGGCAATTGAACGCATGACAAGAGGATTTAAACTCTTATTGGCGATGGATGCTAGAGATGAAATAGTGAAGTATAAGGGGAAGTTTTTAGCTTTAGTGGGAGAAAAGTCAAAACTTGCAACGGTAGATAATCAGACGAAAAGTCATAATCTGAATCATGAATATAAGATTATCTCTGGTGCTGGTACGCGTTTGTGGGAGGATAATCCTACTATGACGGATGCGGTCATTGATGAATGGATGGAGGGATATGAAAAAGAAAGTGCTTGTATTACCTGGTGATGGGATAGGACCAGAGGTTTGTGATGCTGCGCTGAGGGTCTTAGAGCAATTTCAATTGCCAATAGAGTTTACTTATGGTGATATTGGTTTTGAATGTTGGAAACAGGAAGGGGATCCTATTCCAAAAGCGACCTGGCAAAAAATTGCTGAAAGTGATGCGATTTTACTTGGGGCTGTGACCAGCAAAGGAAAAGAAGCGGCTTTAAAAGAACTTGAACCGCATTTACGAGAGAAAAAACTTGCCTATGTGTCACCGGTTATTCAGCTTCGCCAAAAATTAGGTCTGTTTGCCAATGTACGCCCTGTCAGATACATCTTTGGTCCTAGAAAGCCTTTCCATTTTTGTGTTATCAGAGAAAATAGTGAAGGACTTTATGCTGGATTGGATTTTCGGGGTATCACTCCTGAAACAGCCGCTTGGTTAAAACATCCCAATTTGACAAAATATGGGCTTGAGGAAGCTGCATGGACAGTCCGTTTGCAGACACGCTTTGGTTTAGAGCGGTTATTTGAATATGCTTTTTCTTATGCAAGGAAATATGGCGTGAGGCGGGTTACTTTTGCTGATAAGCCCAATGTTATGCGAGAAAGTGGACAATTTTCTCGAGAAATTTTTGAGAAAATTGCGCAAAACTATCCGGAAATTGAAGCAGATATTCATAATGTTGATGCGGTTGCTTTATGGATTGCAACGAAGCCAGAGCAGTTTGGTGTGATTGTTGCTGAAAACATGTTTGGCAATATTCTCTCTGATCTTGGCTCTGGAGTAATGGGGGGATTTGGGCTTGCTCCTAGTGCAAATGTGGGGAGCGAGATTGCTTATTTTGAACCTGTGCATGGAAGCGCACCAGGTATTGCTGGACAAAATAAAGCAAATCCTTCTGCGATGCTTTATACCACGGCTTTACTCTTAGAACATTTAGGCTTTAAAGATGAAGCAAAACAATTATCTGAGAGTGTTGATCAGGTTATTCGTGCTGGAAAAACGGTATCTTACGATTTAGGAGGTGTCGCTTCTACCCGTCAAATGGCTGAAGCTGTTCGCAATTCTCTTGTGAATCCTGTCTCTGTGTGTCATGCGGCAATTATTACTGTTGGTGATGAACTCCTTTCAGGACAATATTTGAATACGAATTTACAAGATTTAAGTCAAAGCTTAAACAAGAGAAATATTCAAGTCACACGTCATTTTGTTTGTGCTGATCAATTACAGAAAATCAGTGAAACGGTTGTTTCTTGTCTTGGACAAGAAGATCTTATCATTATCAGTGGGGGATTGGGACCAACATCAGATGACATAACACGTGATGCGGTTGCAAAAGCCGTGCAGCAGCCTTTGGTATATCATGAAGATGTTTGGCAAACAATAAAAGGTCAATTACAACGATTAGGGATTACGGCGGATAAGAGTAATGCGCGTCAAGCATTGTTTCCTGAGACGGCAACTGTGCTTGATAATCCTACGGGCACAGCTCCAGGGTTTTATCTCTCTTGCGATGGAAGTACGCTTGTTGTTTTGCCTGGTCCACCATCACAGGCTCTTGCGCTTTTAGAGAATTATTTAGAACAAAATGAGAAGAAATATTCTTCTGTATCGCGTGCGGGGTATGCATGGACTTTGATTGGAATTGATGAAAGTACCATTGCGCAGTGGGTTGATTGTCATCTTGAAAATGAGCCATTTGAACGGCATTTTTTATGGAAAAGCCCCTATGTTCTTGTGCAACTGATTGGTCAATCAGAAGCGCCCTTGGAACAACATTTCGTGGAAGAATTTGAAAATCATTTTCACCCCTATTTGGTTGGTGCAGAAGTTACTACTGCTTGTAAACAATTAGCGATGCATGCAGAGGTTCATTGGTTTTCCAATGATCCGCGGCTTTTAAAATATTTTCAGCCCATAGAAAAAAGTACAAAAAATATTCCAAAGCTTGAGGTTGAAGTGAGCCTATTACCTTCTATCGAGACATTAGAAAATCAAGAAGAAAGCCTTGGACAGGCCACGATGACTATACGGATGAAAGGTTATGACGATGATCGTGTAACTTTTCCCTATACGCGACCACTTTTAGGTGTCGTCTTACAAGAATATGCAGCTTGGTTGGTTTTAAGAAGATATTTGCAAACTGAGAAAAGCAAATGAACCTCTATGGGGACGTAAAATATTGCTCAAATTATTGAACGTTCTATTAGTAAGAAGCATTTTGATCCTTTTCTTAAGTGGTTTTTATCTATAGGTTAATCTTTCTTTTGATGTGTAATTAAATGACTTTGATTGATTCAAGATTAAGAAAAACTTTACTATATTAGGCTCGCTACATTCAATCTTTATAATGGTTAATTATTATTATAAATCAAGATGTTATCTTTCATAGAGCTGATGACAAGGAATCCAGAGACTTCGTGTGCCTCAAGCGTTGTAAATAATTGAGATTCTTTGTAAATCAAAAAGTGATGTTGTGAAAAGACAAGGAGTCGTGTCATGTACAGGAAAGCTTTGCAAATTTTATTGAAAAATATGTCCAGTTTATTGCGAATATGTGCCGTTCAGTTATCTGATAATAAATTGCTGTAAAGAGCTCATAAAATTTTTCCTTTAAGTTTTTGTGTGATTGCACGATTGTTGGGCGTTCGCTTCCGAGGGGCGATATTTTTCAATTCGATAACAGCAAGAACTATTTTTTCTGTAGATGTGAAGGTTTAAGGAGTAATCATTTTACGCTTTTGTTTTCTTTTCGATTGGTAATTTGTAGGAATTTGTTGGAGAAAATATTTAATGCGGTGTGTTTGTGAATGTCGTTAAATACATTTTATGCGTGTGTGAGGAAGAAAAAATGTGTCTTATTTGTTGATAAGAGTGTCAATGTTTTTGATAAACAAATTTTGGCGTAATTCTTAGTATCTAAATGAAAAGTTCATTGCGAATTTTTTAAAGCTCGTGTCCTATCTGTTGTGATGCGGAGTGGTCTTTTTTAGCAAAAAAGAAAGGACTTTTATGTATCAGATTGATTACAACAGTTATCGTTCTGTCAAGAGTTTTAATCGTCGCATTCGTTTTCTCGTCATGCATTATACGGCTCTTAATTTTAAAGCTTCGATTATGGCGCTTACAGGAGAAAAGGTTAGTGCACACTATCTTGTTCCTGATCCTTCAGAGCAAACATATCGTGAGGCAGGCTTTAAGGATATGCGTATTTTTAATCTGGTTGATGAAAATGAGCGTGCATGGCATGCGGGTGTGAGTTCATGGGCTGGGCATAGTCATCTCAATGATGCATCTATCGGGATTGAAATCGTTAATTTAGCGATTGGTCATTCTGAGTCTTCAGAAGAGACAATTGATTTTATGACGTATCATGATGAGGGGGTTATATTTCCTCCTTATAATCCAATACAAATTGATGCCGTTAAGGAGCTTGCATTGAATATTCTTCAACGGTATCCCGATATTATGCCAACTGATGTTGTGGGACATAGTGATATTGCCATTGGAAGAAAGAGTGATCCAGGAGCAGCTTTCCCATGGAGAGAACTTTATAGGGCAGGTATAGGAGCATGGTATGATGATGAACTAAAAAGTCATTATCAAGAGCAATTCTCTAAGAATTTTCCACCCAAAGAAGATGTTTTGGCGAAACTAAAATGTTATGGATATGACATTTCTGCTGCGTGTACCCAAACAGGATACAAAGATTTGATCCGAGCATTTCAACTTCATTTTCGTCAAGAAAATTATGATGGGATTCTAGATGTTGAAACAGCAGCAATTCTTTATGCATTGGTTGATAAATATTTTCCGTGAATTCAATGCCTTTTAATTGAAAATATGGTTATGATTACGTGTAAGCCTTTTTTCTTATCAAGAGAGGCTTTTTTTTGCCAATTGGCTTTATGTAAAAAAGGGCATTAATCGTGTAAAAAATCCCATATACGGTATAAGACGTTTTATGGAAACATAACTCTACAGAAAGCTCTATGATTTGCAGAGATTAAATTTTACTGTTTCTTTGTCTTATATTTTTCTGCCTTTAAAAACGAGTAAAGTCAAGATGTTGCGTATATGATGGCATGCTCTTTACGCAAGATAAAACGCTTCAATCAAAATGGACTTTTATTGTATATTTACACGCTTGTTTTAAAGAAATATCTTTTAGGGTGCATTACAACACATATTTTACAGCGACGTTCATAAAGAATATAATCTAGAATCCTCTATGAAGTGTATCCTCATTTTTATGTTTAATAAAAGTGCCTAGCACCATCATACACTTTGCTAGATTTTAATGTTACTACAGCCCTTGGAACTTAAAACGATTCATAAAAGGATTTGCTTTACTCGTTTTTATTCACATGGCTCTCTCTACTTGTCGTGTACCAGTGAATGGTTTTGGTTGATTCAACATGCAAAATAATAAATTATCATTATAAATCAATGTGATGTATATTCAAGAAAAGTAAGGTCGTTTACAGATTGCTACTGATAGGAGTCTCTATTCTTTAAAAGGGGAAGAGGTTAATTTATTTTTTGAAGATATATCTATTTTCTCTTTTATTGCTTTGGAGGATATTTGCATAGTTTTGACAACATGTTTCTTGATGATTAAGTTTTTTAATGCGTGGAAGCGTTGTAAAATGTTGTGTTTTAGGATGTTAATAGAAGACACATTCATGCATATCAAAAACACAATGCTGTCTTGTTTGTTTCAATATTTTATCTGTTCAGTGTAGAATTTATCTGAGAGGATCATACCTTCAATTCCAAAGGTTAGAAGTAAATTACCAAGAAAGATCAATTTGGTAATAAAGCAAAGGTATTTGTTCACCTTTAAAGGGCACACAAGAGATTGTTTGAATTGATGTGTAAGTACCACGTATGCAGTGTTCTTATCAAGCACATTAGGTTAATTTTCTGAGAATATTTTTGTGAAAGTCAGTAATTTTTGTCAAAAAGACAAGAAAATAAGTATCAAGAAAGATGCTTATGATGTTTGATTTCAAAAATAGAAACTGGCAACATAAGTTGCCAGTTTCTAAAATCTTTAGCTTAAATAGGATTAGAATGAACGCTGTAAACGGATCATACCTTGAAAAGCACTTTTTTTATTGAATAAATGTTTTTCATTATTATTGTGATCCTTCACAATGCGATCATCATTCCAAGAAACATAGGTCAATTCAGGTGTAATTACAAATCCTGGAACCAACGTATATGCAATATTTACAGAAGTTGCAAAAGTTTTTACAGCACTATAAGAAACTTGTGCATTCAAATTTGCTTTTGGAGTGAGTTTGTAAGTGGCACCTGCCCAAGCAGCCCATTTACCGCCCCAGTTTGCATAGATCGTTGTGCTGTTTCGTGATAATTCATCACTATTTTCTTTCACTGTGTAGTAATCAAGGCCACTTTTATAACCAGCCATTACCCATAGATTGAAACGATCATTGATATTGAAATCTGCACGTACTTTTCCAGCCCACTTTTTGTAGTAAGCATCATATGCTGCAACCGCTGAAAAACCACCCCATTTTTGCATAAATTTTATACCCAAAACCACATTGGGTGTGTAATTTTTAATTGCTTTACTTGGAAGAGTATCCTCAGTGATAGAAACAAGCTTATCATCTTTATCAATATAGTATCCGCCTATTCCAGGAAGAGTAGCTGAATTATTGCCTAATTCAGCTCCGATAATAGCAGAAAAGCCAGTGTCGCCACTAAAAGTGTAAGAAATAAAATTGGTGCGTGTAATACCTGCTGGTGCTATGCTGTCATCATTGAGAACGTTGCCATAACCACCAGTCCAACTGTTGAAAATTGTATCATCAAGACCTACGCGAAAACCACCCAGTTCAATGTAAGCGGCTGCAAGCTTTGCCCCAGCGTTATCTCTACCATCACCCCAGTTTGAATAAATTCTTGCATATGAACGAAGTGTTCCCATTTCTGTTTCAGAAGCAGCTTGAAAAACAAGGGTGAGCCGTGATGATGCGCCATAGGTTTTTCTTTTGTTTTTTAGTTCAGTTTCGGTTGTTGCATCGACATTATCACCGCCTATAAAATCAGTACGAACATTTCCTGATAAACGCATGCAGGTTTCTGTTCCAGGGATATAGAAATATCCTTTTCCGTAGGCATCACAAACGCGAATATATTCTACAGGTTCGGGTTCGGCGATAACTGTTGAAGCAGCATGTGCTCCAGAAATTACTAAAAAAGCTGCTGTAGAGCTTAAAAAGAGGGATTTAATATTCATATGGGATCTCCGAGGTCCGTTTAATCTTCTTCTAAATTCTAAAGAGTATCATTTACCTAACGCATTAAGGACAAAGACATAAGTAAAATACGCGGCACTTGTTATCTTAGCTATACTAATCTTTTTAGATATTCAAATATGAAATTACCTTTTTGTAATGTATACACATACTATTCGAGATGATGTGGTAAAAAAGACACAATTTTTGTTTTGTTAACTTTTTATCCCTATGGGCTCAATAGGAGAAAATTTCAGATATTTGGGAAAAAAATCGAAAATGTCTTGAACTTTCTGTTGATACCATTTATGCCTCTCTGTTGGAGAGGTGGCCGAGTGGTCGAAGGCGCTCCCCTGCTAAGGGAGTAGGGCTCAAAAGGCTCTCGAGAGTTCGAATCTCTTCCTCTCCGCCATCCAATTTTCTCCTATTTATAACGTATTGATTCTTTGTAATCTTTTTAAAGGTTCGGGAGCGTTAACAAAAGTTCGGGAATAGGATTTTCCAACATACCGTTACAAAGCTCATCTTTTTCCTCCAACATTCTCTAATAATTTTTTGAATTCTTTGAAATCCACTGTTTTAAATGGGCGAAGACATTCTCTATCGCCTCCATGAGACGAGAAAAATTAAGAATTCATTTTCTAAAGAATTTCGCGCGTCTCAGAGTATGTTTAGAGTCGGATATTTGGTTTTTGTGTAAAAATACTTACAAACGCATCCATAATACGTGAAAAATCAAGCGCTAATAAGAGTATAATGAGTACAATCCATTTCGTATAACGAGACATCACTTTTACACTTTTGTAGGTCATGATGATTTCTTGAAGTATTTCTTTTTCTGCTTCTGTAAGCTCTGTATCGTCTTGTGTTTTTTTTCTAGCCATGTTTCCACCCACACACGCGTTCACCTAGATTATTGTGCTTTAAGATCTCTCTTGCTAAATTGGAACTGATGGCGTTCAGATCTTTCCGGCTTAAATAAATTGGCAACCAGCCAACACAAGAAGAAGCATATTTATTTGTCGCGCAACCAGTCAGAGAGAGCAGCACGCACATCAGCATCACTTTTTTGATTAACTTCACTTTCCACCTCCAGACGTGTTGTGGCTGCTTTTAAAGCTTTTTCCGTTTGCTTTTGCTGTTCACTCTTTTTACCAAGGGTAAATGCTCTTGCTAATGCAATAAAAAAAGCGGCTAAAGCCGCGCCTGTTAGCATCAGATTTCTTTTCATCCATAAGATCATAGGCGGTGCTCCTGAAAGCGTTTAGCAACAAAGAAAATGCCCGCACATGCGGCTAAAATCATAATGGTTGCCAAAGCCCATTGGATGGGTCCATTTCCTGCTAACAAGCCGCCAAGACCTGAGAAAGAGCCAATAATCGGTGCAAGAGCTTCTGCTTTGAAAACCCCCGTTGGTGCTTGCGTTTCTACTGTTTGATAATTGGAGGAAACATAAGCCCCTTTTGCCCATAAGCCTGTTTCTGCCGCACGCCGGTGTGCGAGACCTTCAAGACGTTTCCCGCCTGCTTTGGTCCATTTCTGTAGCTCGGCAGGGACAGCTTCATATTCACCTTGATTGAGTTTTTTTAACAGTGTCGAGTTACAAAAGGCTCCTGTTCCTACATT
>NZ_JBHILU010000021.1:7500-13005 GCF_042193495.1 Bartonella sp. TS82HLJMH
TAAGATATGCTTATGATTATTTGATTATTGTGACAATGCCAATTATAAGGAAAGGGCTTTGGGTGTGTTGCACATGGATATAAATAGGATGCTATTCGTGTGGAATGTCGCTACATTACGCTGGATTGATGTACTACTTACGGGGTGGTAATTCAATGCTTTGCTATCTACTTATCCAATAATTTAGGTGCTGGGACACTTCAGAAGTTAGTTTTACGCTGTAAAGTTAACTGTGAGCAGTCTTTAATCATTCCTCCTATAATAATCCTTAGTGGTGCCGTGTCATAATATAGTCTTTACCTTTCAGAGCAGATCGACAAATTACACATAGCAAATGTGCGCTTATGGTATAAAATTATCATAAAGCTTTGAAAAATACTTGCTGCTTAATCCGTTAAGGTAGTACACATAGACACTATCGGGTCTGGACTTTCTTTCTAAAAAAGCAAAAAACAAGACGCTTCACAAAAAAAGCTCCAATAGCTGCAAAAGATGCTGCTCTAATAAACATTCTGAGCGGGTTCTTGATCTTTTAATATGGGCGTGACTCTCTCTCAGAGAGACTTTTAATAAAGAGGTTCAGAGCTTATTCGCTCATTCACCCCTTTAAAAAATTGAAAATAAAATAGCTAATTGCTTGAGACAAAATCTTATCGCTACTATCGCGGTTCTCACAAGGAGACTTTCAAATAAACCTTCATTCTAGATGCTTAAAGATAAGCTAAAAAACATATTGTCGGAACTAGAAACTTGAAAACTGGGCTTTGCCTCTCTAAAATGCAAACTTCTCAATCCTTCCCTGAAACTAACCGTTCACGATCTCACTCCAGAAGACCAAAAAAATCCTATAAACATAACCAAAAATAATCAAAGCTCTCTCCAAAATTCTCAGATATCCTCGTCCTTCAGACAAAAAATGTCGCATGTCTGCGATTTTGCTTGAGAAAAAACGTACCATCTCCACCCATATATAAAAAAATGGCGAGGAATTAAAAAAAAACGTTTCCAACTTACCGCTATCTTAACATCATAAAAAAAGCTACAAAACTTGCTTTCAATGAAAAACGCAAGCCAAACTCTTCTTCATGGTACGCAATCTTTTTAAGGGGTGGAAACCTTCAAGAAAAATCAACATAAAGTACGCGTTACTGTAGTCCAATATTGCCTATTGCTTAACTGCCGGTAAATAAATCAAAAATACCTCGGATGCCTTCTTATAGCATTTAAAGCATCGGGAGAAGGTGAAAAAGCTTCCAGAAAATGATTTTAAGAAAATTTGCTATCGCTCTTAGCTCGAAATATAAAATGTTATGATAGGCTTTTGATGAAAATGATGTGTTTTGCGATAAAAAAGACACCCCGTGCATAGAGTGGAGGCTTTGTTGGCCTTTTGTATTAAAAGACAAAATCTAAAATGCCTATGATTATAACGATACCCCGATTATTTGCAAAGAGTGTTTTGTAAAGGGTAAAGCATTATGTTGATGGCAAAAAGCCTGTAAAGAGAAAATAGTTATGGTATGTAAGAAGAGTGCTCTTTTTTATTATGGCTGATCCATGAGCTCTAAGATATAAATTGAGAGAGAATGTGCGGCATTCAAAGTTAAGCGCGCATGGCGAGGTTTGAGATTGATTAGTTTAAAATCCTTTTCTGAGCGGCCGTGCGCTGCACCTTTCTTATTTCTTAAATTCATAGTACCGTCCACAATTTGATACAGACCGGATGCGATCATTTTTAAGTCATTTTTATCTAGATCTTGATTTTTTAAGTTTTTTTTCTTTATATCGTCGGGATGGATCTTAGCTTTCTTAACGACTTCTTTCCATAAATCGCGCAGCTTACTACGGGCGTTTTCTGCATATGGGATAGAATGGTGGTCGAGATAAGCTTTGCAAGAGGCTTCCAATAGATTTGCTGCAAATAGAACTGCCTCCCTTGGATCTTTTTCTATATTTTCTAATGCCCTATTTATTTCGATTTCTACTGCTGAAAGTCCTTTCTCTGCAATAAGTTTTTTTAGCTCTTCTGTAGAGAGGAGACCAGCTTTTTGCAATTCTTTTGTGGAGGTGAGCTCCTTCTTGATAAGATGCCCTCCACGCTGATATTCTAATCCATCTTTCTTTAACGTTTCTAAAATTTTACGTTGATCTTTTTGTAACTGTAAAATTTTTTCATATAATGATGGATTGAATCCGCTTGGGTCTGGATCATAATATTCTTTTTCCAAAAAATCCCCAAGCAAATTACCAAGGACTTCAAGCGGTTCTTCGCATTTCATATTGATTGCATATAACCATGCTTTAACTTTTTTGGGTTTTGTACCTTCTGGAATCTCAGGAGGAGCAAATGATGCAATAAACAATTCATCTAACTCGTCATGAGTATAATGATACGCAAACATTGGAGGGAGCAGTCCAATGATTGCAGGAGGAATTTTGTTTTTCTGAGAGATTTTTTGTGGGGATGATAATTGCATTTTATGGCTTTATAATATCAAAAAGCGGTGTATGCAGTGTTTTTTAGAGTATGATTTTATTGCTCTTGACCTTGCATGGAAGGTTGCGCAACCACTTTGTGGCTTATATAAGATTTGTGAAAGAGAAATACTATATTGTGTTTTAAATGTTTTCTCTTTTCATTGTTATAACAGTGAAGGGGAGGGGGTGGATAATGTGTGATAATTCGAAAAATATAGAATGAGAACAGAAGTATAAATTTGTATTATCGTAAGTGCAATAACATTCTTTATTGACAGATTGTTTATTGGAGAGAAGGACGCAGGCAATAGGCATAATCCCTGACATGACAATAAGGAAGGTTTTGTGACAAGAATTTCAACAATGGCATGTTACTAAATGTTGCGGGTGTTCTTTGCTTGTCAGAAAGAGCAGATGGGGCTCTTTATTTGCATAACCGGTAGAGCGTAATGAGTGGGCAGGGGATCGGTTTACCAAATTCGTTTATCTCCTTAAGCTTACGGTCTTCTATAAAAAGGCTGTTTTCATGATATCCGCTTTTAATCTCGTATATTTGGTAGAGATGAAAATATAAATGTTTATCGTGTCTATAAGGGAGCTTGAAGCAATGAAACTAGGCGTAAGAGTCCTCTGAAAAGCTTCTTTTTCCGTAAAATTTACAAGGAAAATTTAAAGGCAGGAAAATGTTAGAGAAATCTCAGAGCACACTGTGATAGTCAAAAAAACAGCCTTTTTAGAGATGGTTTGTTGTTTGTCATCGTGCATCATGATTTTCAATGTTTTAAAAACTTTCTCTTCAAGGAGGAAAGTTTTGTTTTATTAAAGAGGGGGAGATTTGTGATGACAGTTCACAATGGAATGGAGAGAAGGAAATGGAGAAAAGATGCTGCTTTACCGGCTGTTTTTGTCGCTTCATCTTTATTTGAACCTGTTGCGATTATGAAACCATAGCGATTTAATGAGTTTGAAATGGGGTGAATAACATCACCAAGTTTGCAGCACGGTGCTATTTTCCATATCATGATGCGTGGCAGAAGATGACCAACATTTAGAGCGTGGCGGGATGCTATATTCTATGCTAGTGCTGTAGAGTTTCTGTTAGCGCGTTTGTGGACTTAATCCACGTGAAACGCGTGCTTAATTTCGTGGATATTTGCAAAGATATGATCAGAAAATCCCATATTTCAAGAGGCTTTTAGAGGTGTCCAAGAGCACAAAGGAAGTATGGAGTTGATAAACACCGTACGTTACTGGAGATGGCCAAATTTTAGAGCTTAAGGAGCTTTGTTGGTTTAGTGTTCTTTCATAAAAATAACGAAGGTTGTGGTCAAGGTCTCAGTGTGTTGGTTTCTCGAAAAGTGGTAAACTGTTCTATGATCTTATACCCATCGCAAATATCATTGAGAAGGTATTCCAACGAAGCATATCATAAATCGGATCTCTTTTCTTTATGCGATAAGGAGAGTGCGAGGCAAAACAGTAAAAATGCAGCGATAGAGAATATAAAGAATATGAGATATGTTTGATTGAGGGAAAGATATTCCTCTGTCAGCGAATGGATCAAAAAGCCAGCGAATACACCCCCCAAAGCTCCGCCTATTTGCTGTAATATGCGTGTGATAACTGCTGTATCTTTGACGTATAAACTGTTGACATATTGGATGGGGGCGGAAAGGCAGACAATGGTGGTGATGCCAAGCCCTATGCCTCTTAGCAAGAATCCAAGCCCATCCATGCTTATATTATAGCCGAAGCATAATAATCCAAAGCTTGATATCACCAAACCAATTCCTATCATGAAAAAGGGAGATTTTTCTTTCCATTTTTGGTAAATAAATTTCCTTCCGATCCATGCACCCACTCCTTGCAAAGCAAGGACTGCGCCGATGATGAGAAGGCTATTTTCATGGGCTTGTTCCATGGCAACGGCTAGTGGGAAATAAACGAGGAAGCTATAAAAAAGAAATGAAGCAACAAGCCCCATGATCATGAGTAATGTGTAGCGTGCATTTTGAAATCCGCTAAAGACGATTAATTTGTTTTTTGCTTTCTGATTAGAAACAGTGAACAATATGAGAGATATCACAGCTATAAGTGCTAAGATATATACGGAGGTGTTGTTCTTTATATTTCTGGCTTCTGTGAGATAAAAAAACGAAATAAGCGATATGGAAAATGCTAAAAATGCAAATAAGTTAAATTTTGTTTTTGTTGTTTCGTTGCTCTTTAAGTGTTTCGCTCCAATGGTGAGCGCCAATAAAATGAGCGGAATATTGATAAAAATAACAAACGCCAAGAGACATACTGAGCAAGTGAGGCGCCTATTAGCGGACCAAAGGCAGGAGCGAAAACTGTTGGTACGGCTATGGTGCCCATGGCTTGGCGCACTCGTGTCTGTCCAAATTGTAAGGCAATGATGGTTTGGCTAAGGGGCAGCAAAAGACCGGTCCCGAAACCTTGAACGATACGGGCAGATATAATGGTTGGAAAATTATAGCTTAATCCTACCCCCAGTGATCCAAGCATAAAAATGAAGCTTGCAAGAAACCAAGTTCTTTTGATACCTATTCTTCCTTGCACAAAAGCTGCTATCAACAATCCTGGCACGGTGGCAAGAAAATAGGATGTTACAACCCATTGTATATTATTTTCCTCTACTGAAAGATAAAAAGCAAGGTCTGGAAGGATGACATTAACAATGCTTCCATCCAGCAAGGGAAGTATGCTGGAAATAATTACGGTATATATGACATACCTTTCTGATTTGGTATAGGAATCCACCTTTTGCATGATCATGCTCCCTACAGATATTCTTTAAAATATTGGTCCTGCTCTATAAATTACAGGCTTTGAGAATTAATACGCGTTTGTTGATTGCGATATTGGGATGAATGTGATTGGAAGCGCTGATGGTCCCCAAATGCTTCTCTTGTATACAACCCCTCTTCCTCCAAAATAAAACCATCGGTTAAGTTGATCTTAATGAGTTTATCGAGGAGTCTATTCGCCGTCAACTCACTCTGCATG
>NZ_JBHILU010000022.1:0-13004 GCF_042193495.1 Bartonella sp. TS82HLJMH
GTTACATTGGCAGCAATTGAAGGGCAAAATACCACAACACATCTCGGTCTTGTAGGCACCTATGGGCAGCTGTCGTTCACACCAAAGAACATAGCAGATGCAGGGAAGAGCACACTGGATAAATGGTCTCTGACAGCTTACGGAACTATACAACATAACAATGGTCTGTATGTGGATACACTCTTGTCCTATGGCTTTATACGAGGAAATATCACCAATGCTCTCATTGGAAAAACTGCAAAGTTAAACGATGCGAAAATGTTGAGTGTCTCTACTACCATTGGCAAAGAATTTGCAACCAGTGTAGAAAGCTTAACCTTCGAACCGCAAGCGCAATTTGCTTATCAACATTTGATGTTTAATGCTATTGAAGATGCTGATAATTTTACTGTTGATATGAACAATCCTTCGCAATGGTTGATCCGTGTTGGTGGACGTTTGACAAAAACCGTTTCTGCTGAAAACAATCGTCCGATGTCTTTCTATGGAAAAGTAAATCTGATCAAAACTTTTGGTGATGATGGGACCATTCAGATTGGCAGAGACTTTGACCTTGATCCTATGGGACCTGCAATTGAAGGCGGCATTGGCATCAATGCACAGCTGTCTCACAATTTCTCCCTTCATGGTGATGTAAGCTATCAACAAAAGCTTCAGAAAACTGGTATCTCTGGTGCAAGCTTTTCAGGTGGAATACGCTATCAGTTTTAAGAAAAGACTTTAAAAATAGCCTATCATTCTATTTAATTTAACAAAAAGCAGCACAATAGTGCTGCCTTTCTTTGTATATTAAAGCCGTCTTTCTCTTTTCAAGGATCTCTCTTCTATTCATGTGAAAAATGCAGCGCAGAACATTCTTCTACGAAACTTATTCAATCAGATACAATAAACATAACAAGAATCCTCAACAAATGTATGCGACACATTCAAGAAGAATGCTATGCTTTGTAAAAACACATCAAGCAGTATTCTTTATCTTAAATAGAAAACGCATTTTAAATCCAAAATGAGGAAACTTTTTTCATTTTTGCTTATTGCTCCCAACTGCGCTTGCCCTCCCCTTTTTCCTTAATGCGGAAAAAATTGTAACCGATATTATGCGCCTTCAACAAAAATCTACATAAGCTAAAATTCACTTAAAATATTGTTGCTGAATATTCATTTTATATTTAGAATATAATATTTAATTACTAAATAATAAGCTAAAAAAAGAATTATTATTTAATAATACATTTGAATTGAATATAAATTATATTATCATATACTTTAATTTGACAGGTAAGAATAAACAAAATAGGCTGAATCGATTATTTTATTGAAAACCATCTATTTTCACTTCTTCTTATAAAGTCGGCAGGAAAATGAATGTTGGGGGCTTTAAAAGGAGTGGATTGATGCCTAAAAAATTTCTTCTATCCTGCACAGCAATTGTGGCAGTTGTACTGTCTGGTATCCATCTTAATGCACAAGCTAAAAATCTTGAAATTTCAGAAAGTAAAAAAGAAGTTTCCAACGAAACCTATGAAATTATTCACGCAAAAAAAGGTAGCCAAATTATCGGCAAGCATTTGACGATAGTCGGAAACAAAAAAACAAACACCAATATAAGTACAAATACGCACGCTATAACAGCTGAAGGTTCTAACACTACGATTGAATTACTGGATGGTACAACCATTAAAGGAACTGGTTCTAGCATTTTCTTCGGTCTTGTAGCAAAAGATGGTGCTACACTAAAAATGACTGGGGGAACTATTACAGTTTCCAACACTGGCGCTAAATTCTTGAACAGTAAGAATGCTGAAAACAAGCTAAAAGATATAATAATATCAAGTGGCAAAGGCAAAGCACCACTAAATTTTGCAATAGTTGCAGACAAAGACAGTGAAATCACTTTAGAAAATCTAAAAGTGAGTAAGGCAATGAATAGCGTCGTCGCAAATAATCAGTCTAAGGTCACAATCTCTGGAGGATCATTTGATGCAAAAGGCGCATCAATACATGCTCTAAGCAACGGCACGATTACTTTAACTAACAATGCTCAAATTACATCATCTGATAACGTTGGTCTCTACGCAGAAGGCTCAAAAGCCAAGATCACAATGACGGGAGGAAATATAACAGGAAAAGATGCCGCATTATCTGCAACCAAAGGTGGCCATATTCAAGTCACAGACGTGTCCTTAAAAATAATAAATAGCCCAACTTTCACTGTCAATGCTTACAATTCTGATACCATAATTGAGTTGCTCGGAAATACAACCATTAGCGGTGATGGAGGTGGACTTTTTGCAAAAGATAATGCTATGATCAAAATGACTGGAGGATCCATTAACGCTTCCTATATTGGTGCTAGCTTCAATAATAGTAAGAACGCTGGAAACAAGCTAAAAGATATAATAATATCAAGTGGCAAGGGCAAAGCACCACTATCCGGTGGTGTATTTGCATACAATGGCAGTCAAGTCACTTTAGAAAATGTAAAAGTAACTAAGGCAATGAATAGCGTTACTGCAAATAATAAATCTGAAATCACGGTATTGGGAGGATCATTTGATGCCACAAAGGCAGCAATATCTGCTTACAATGGCAGTCGCGTAACTCTGACCAACAATGTTCAAGCTACATCATCTCATGGCACTGGACTTCATGCAACAGATTCAGAAACCACAATCGAAATGACGGGAGGAAGCGTAATCACAGAAAAAATGACGTTGGTTGCAGAAAACGGTGGACATATCAAGGTCACGGATGTTGCGTTAACAGCGACGAATGATAAAATCGGAACAGTTGTCGCCGGCGGTCCGAACAGCATGATTGAATTGCATGGGAATACAACAATTAAGAATGCTGTAGTCGGTCTTCATGCACAAAACAGTGGAATGATAAAAATGATCGGAGGGACCATTACAGCTTCTGAAACCGGTGCTGGTTTCTACAATAGTAAGAGCGATGAAAACAAGCTAGAAAATGTAACAGTTACGCAGGCAAAAAGCGGCATAGCTGCGAATAATCATTCTAAAGTAACGGTTTCTGGAGGATCATTTGAGGGGAAAACCGTAGGAGTATACGCTGGAAACGATAGTAACATTACTTTAACTAGTAGTAAAAAAGGCAATGTGCAAGTTACATCATCATCGAATAGCAAAGGACTCTATACAAATGGTTTACATTCTACCATCACAATGACGGGGGGAACAGTAACCGGAGAATTAGCATTAAATGCAGAAAACGGTGGGCATATTAAGGTTACAGATGTTTCTCTAACAACAACAAATGGCAATGGGGGAGGAGCAGGAGTTGATAGCGCTAATAGTATGATTGAATTATATGGAAATACAACGATTAAGAATGCTACTGTCGGGCTTTTGGCAAGTAATGATGGCGTAATTAAAATGATAGGGGGAACCATTACGGCTTCTGCAACTGGTGTTGGCTTCGTGAACAGTAAGAGCACCGAAAATAAACTAGAAAATGTAATAATATCAACAGGTAAAGATAAAAATTCAGGCAACGGAATACGTCTAGAGAAAGAAAGTAGACTCACTTTAAAAAATGTAAAAGTGACTCAAACAGGCAACAGCGTAATTGCAAATAATCGTTCTAACATAACAATCTCTGGAGGATCATTTGATTCAAGCTATGCAACAATATGTGCTCAAAACGGCAGCAGCATCACCTTAACGGACAATGCTCAAATTACGTCATATGATGAAGCAGGACTCTATGCACAAGACTCAAAATCCACGATTATAATGACAACAGGAAGCGTGACAGGAAAATATACAGCCTTAGAAGCAGATATAGGTGGCCATATTACGGTTACAAATGTTGCTTTAAAAGCAACTAATAATGGCAGTGGTGTAGCTGCTGGTGCAGCTTCCTCTGGCTCTAACAGTGTGATTGAATTGCTTGGAAATACAACGATCAGTGACGTTAAAATCGGAATTGATGCGCAAAACGATAGTACAATCAAAATGATCGGAGGAACAATTACTGCTTCCGAATCTGGCGTTCATTTGTTAAAAAATAAGAGCAATAACAAACTGAAAGATGTAACGATATTAAATAGTAAGGACAATGCACTACTGATCAACGCAATAATTGCAAGAAGAAGTGCCATTACTTTAGAAAATGTAACCGTTCCGCAAGCAATCAATAGCATAATTTCAGATAATGGTTCTCAAATAACAGTTTCTGGAGGATCATTTAACGCAGAAGGTGCAGCAATATCTGCCATAAACGGCAGTACCATTACTTTAACTGACAATACTCAAATTACATCATCTGACGACGCTGGACTCTATGCAAAAGACTCAAAATCTGTCGTTACCGTAACGGGAGGAACAGTACAAGGTAAAACTACTGCATTATCTGCCCAAAATGGTGGACGTATTAAAGCCACGAATGTTACTCTAATAACAGCAGATAGCAACGGATCCGGTGCGGAAAGCCAAGATGTTGGCAGTTTAGTTGAATTATATGGCCATACAACGATTAAAAATGCTGAGATCGGACTTTCTTCAGAAAATGGCGGGATGATTAAAATGATCGGAGGAACAGTGATTGCCGAAAATAGTGCATTTGTTGTAAATAATAATGGACATATTGATGTGACAGATGTTTCTGCCACAGCAGAAGATAGAGGTATAGCATTTGAAAAATCCAAGAACAATAAAACATCAGAAATCAATTTAACCAATACAAAACTTCACATTAAAAATGGTACTGGAATTAATGCAAATGAATCAATTGGTAAAGTCAATCTCAAAAATTCAGAAATCCGTGCCAATGTTTTATTAGTAACCGAAGCTTCAACGAAAAAAAATGATTTCACTTTTACACTAAACGCCGATCACTCCATCTTAGACGGCAAAGTGAGCACCGAAAAAAAATTCAAAACAATCTTTGATTTGCAAAACAATACGAAATGGACATTGAAAACAAGCACAAATAAAAAAAGCCAGAACGAACAACTGCTTGATATTGCTCAAAGAGTACGTTCTGATATTTCTGTCCTTAACATCAATGACAGCTCTATTGTTTTTGAAGAGCCAACAGAAGATCATTATCACACGTTGCACATAGGATCTGGCAGACCAAATACTAAAAAAGTCTACAATGCTACAGGAAAAGCAGAAATTCATTTCAATGTCGAATGGAGTGATAGCGCTGCCGTAAACAAACAAAAAGCTGACCATCTTCTGATTCACGGTGATGTTTCAGGGACTACACTGGTTTATATCACTGGACATTTAGAAAAAAACAATATTAAAGCAGACACTTCTGCTCTTACCAGTGTACGTGGTCTTTCACTCATTCAAATCTCTGGAAAAGTAAATCAAAACTCTTTCAAACTTGCAAATGGCTATATCACAATAAGTGGTTCACCTTATAAATATATACTGAAAGCTTATGGACCAAAATCAAACCACAGTAAAACAAATACTGAACAAAACCTTTTAGGAGAAAATAAAAACTTTTGGGATTTTCGCTTGCAACCAGTACTGCTTGATAGCGACTCAAAAGTAAAAAACATCGTGCCATAAATACAAACTCTTTGATCATGCCCAGTGCTCTCTTGTATGCTGGATTGACCGATATGGCTAAGCAAAGTGCAACTGTTAACCAATATGCGACATTTGTCTTAAGGAAAGAATAAGACAAACGGAATGGCTTTTTCTTATACACCTATGGAAAAACAGGAAGCTTATTTTTTGATAAGTAGTACTTCTAGTAGATATGGTTATAGCAGTGCTCATCTTCGTTATGCTGCTCTACAAGGAGCTGTTAACTTTGTCGCGCTAGAAGAGAAAAATATCTACAACACATTTTGGTCTTATAGAAACCTACGGACAACTCTCTTTGCACTCCAAAGAATATGCAAGACAGCAAGTAAGAGCATATTGAATAAATGGTCATTTCACTCACCGCCTATGGCAGTAAACAGCGTGACAGTGGTTTCTATCTTGATACGCTGTTTATCCTATGGCTTCCTAAAGGGAAAGATCACCAATGCCCTCATTAATACAACCGCAAAATTGAAAAATGCAAAAATGTTGGCGATCTCCACAACTGTTGGCAAACAATTTGCAACGGGTATTCAAGGCGTAACATTCGAACCACAGGCACAGATTGCCTATCAACATTTGATGTTTGATACCATTAAAGATGCTGATAATCTGACCATTGACATGCAAAATCCTTCTCAATGGATGATCCGTGTTGGTGGACGTTTGACAAAAACCATTGCCACTGAAAACAGCCGTCCTATGTCTTTCTATGGAAAAGTAAACTTAATCAAAACCTTTGGTGATGATCAGACATTCCATATTGATAAGTATTATAAACGTGACCCCTCGGAAAGTTCCGTTGAAGGTGGGCTTGGTATTAGTGCATAATTGTCCGTTAACCTCTCCCTTCATGGTGATGTCAGCTATCAACAAAAGCTTCAAAAAACTGGTATAAGTGGTGCAAGCTTTTCAGGAGGAATACTCTATCAGTTTTAAATCAAGACTGTAAAAAATAGCCTATTCAATTTAACAAAAAGGCAGCATATTGCTGCCTTTTTGGTTTATTATAAGCTGTTTTTAAGCGCTGTTTTAAATAGAGAACAGCGAAATATTTGAAGACTGTCATTGACCATTGGATGTTTTTTACAAAAAATTCTTTTTATAAAGAATAAAACTGTAAAAAAGAGAACAACCAAAAACAAAATGATATTGTAAAATAATGAGAAGCTTTTCTAGAAAATACAACATTACTATCTTTTGTTATTTCTCACAAATTTAATGCTTAAAATCCCAAAATAAAACTTTTGAACATAAAATGATAAGTAAAAAATAATGCAATAATATCAAACAAAGAGATGTATGTTATAAGTCATTCGTATATTTCAAAATGGGAGTTCTAATAGGATTTAAAATATTACAGCTCAAACACTGCCCAGAAAATCCATACTGAAAAAATCCTATTATCCCCTTCCCTCTTAACAATGCCGCCAAACATCTCCAGAAACTTCAAAACAAATAAAATTGCATTTTCTCTTCTGTAAAATTGATCATGCTCTTTGCTCTCTATGGACAATAGGCTCTATACTTGCTTCAAAAAACTCCTTTGTATAATCGTGTTGCGCATGTAAATTACGCAATTCATCATTGCTAAGCTCTTCAAGAATAATCCCTTTATGCATAATTCCAACACGTTCACAAATATGTGCAACAACAGCAAGATCATGGGATACCATCAAATAAGTAAGCTTTTTTCTCACGCGCAATGATTTCAACAAGTTTAAAATTTCAGCCTGTACCGACACATCCAATGCAGATGTTGGCTCATCAAGCAACAAAACCTCTGGCTCAATAATTAAAGCACGTGCAAGAGCAATACGCTGACGTTGCCCTCCAGACAGCTCATGAGGATAACGATAAAGAAATGAAAAATCTAAGCCAACGGAATCTAAAGCATCCTCCACCCGCTCCTTTTGATTATCCATCCCATGGATTTTGAGAGATTCAGAAAGAACCGTATGAACCATTTTTCTTGGATGAAGTGAAGCATAAGGATCTTGAAAAACCATTTGAATACAGCGTAAAAAATCCTTACTTCTTTTCTTCTCGACTTCTTGTCCAGCAAAAAGGAACTTTCCACTATAATCTGGAATAAGCCCCACCAATGTATTCAAAATTGTTGATTTTCCACATCCGGATTCACCAATCAAACCATAAGCTTCACCACGCTTAATATGAAAATTAACATTTTTAACAACTGTTACTGCCTTATGCCTATGACCAAAAGTTACAGATAAATTAGAAACATCAATAATATTCTCACAATTTGTCATGAGGAACCTCCTCAACACCATTAACAATCGTAGGATTATACAACCAATCAGGATCACGCTCAGGGACAGCCAAAACATCAACAGGATTATCAAGCCGTGGCAAACTCGCGAGCAATGCCTTCGTATAAGGATGACAAGCGTGAGACAAATCAGAAGCAGGCAACTCTTCTAACACACGGCCTGCATACATCACCAAAATACGATCACAAAAATCAGCAATCATATTCAAATCATGACTAATGAAAATAAGTCCCGTTCCAGATTTTGTCACAAGTTCATCTAAGACAGATAAAACTTGTCGTCTGACCGTAATATCAAGTGCAGATGTTGGCTCATCGGCAATAATTAAATCAGGTTTTGGAATGAGCATCATTGCAATCATCACACGCTGCCCCATCCCCCCTGATATTTCATGAGGAAATAGGCGCATCACATGTTCAGGATCACGAATATGAACAGATTCTAACATAGATATAGTCCGTTCTTGCGCTTCAACTTTTGAAACACGATAATGAATACGGTAAGCCTCCATAATCTGCTCACCAATCCGTATTAATGGATTAAGTGAATATTTGGGGTCCTGTAAAATCATTGAAATACGCTTCCCGCGGATTTTTCGCATCTGAGGTTCACTTGCGGTCAATAAATCAACATCCTCAAAGCGCATTTTTTTAGCTTTAACAATGGCTGCTCTTGGACTCAACCTTAGTATTGCGCGCCCAGTCATCGATTTTCCAGATCCGGATTCACCAACAATTCCAATTTTTTCTTTTCCAACAGAAAAACTAACGCCACGCACAACTTCTGAAATGCCGCGCGTTGTAGGAAAAGAAATACGTAAATCTTCTACTTCTAATAATTTATTACCCATTGCGTGGATCCAATACATCACGAAGACCATCACCTAAAAGGTTGAAAGCAAGACTTGCAAATAATATCGCACAGCCTGGTATTGCCGCCAACCACCAATTTGTCATCATAAATTCCCGCCCTGAAGAAAGCATCGCACCCCATTCAGGACTTGGCAGTTGAGCTCCCAACCCTAAAAAACCAAGACCAGCAGCCGTTAAAATAATTCCAGACATATCTAAAGTTAATCGTACAATCACTGAAGGAATACACATGGGCGCAACGTGAAACAAAATAATTCGCCAAGCAGAAGCCCCTTGCAAGCGAACGACAGAAACATAATCAGAAGAACGTATTGTCAAAGTCTCAGCACGTGCTAAACGTGCAATGGGAGGCCATGCTGCAATTGAAATTGCAATAGAAGCATTTTCAATCCCTGGTCCCAATGCGGCTGAAAATGCAAGAGCTAAAATCAAACCTGGAAAAGCAAGAAAAATATCGACAATGCGCATGAGCACAGTATCAACCCATCCGCCCATATAACCAGATACAGTTCCAACAATAAGCCCTATTGGACCTACAATAACTGTTGTAAGAAAAACAACATAAAGAGTAATACGGGAACCAAAAACAAGGCGACTAAAAATGTCACGTCCTAATTCATCTGTTCCAAAATAATGCGCCATAGAGGGTGGCTGCAACCGATGCCCTAGATCATTGCTAAGAAAATCATGCGTAGCAATCCAAGGAGCAAAAAATGCACATATGATAATAATACAAATAATAAGCAGACCGAATACAGCCGAAAAGTTATGAAAAAACTTAACCAGCGCGTGATAAATCCTTTGTATGTTTGCTTGAATTATAGAGCGTGGAACAGGGTCGTTTAACCAACAACCCAAAAAAGATGATGATTGCGATTTATGATGATTACTTACTGTCATATTCAACGTGTCCTTGGATCAAAAATGCGATAAAGCAAATCAGAAAATAAATTAATGGCGACAAAGATAAATCCTACAAGTAAAGTACATCCTACAACTGCATTCATATCTCCGGCTAAAAGAGCATTTGTCAAGTAATGTCCAAAACCAGGCCAAGCAAAAACTGTCTCCGTTAAAACAGCCCCTTCTAATAAAAAAGCATAAGAAAGCGCAACAACGGTAATAACTTGAACAGCAGCATTCTTAAAGGCATGTCCCCATACCGTTCGCGCCCACGATAAACCCTTTACACGTGCAGTAATGATATATTCCTGATTAAGCTGCTCAATCATAAACCCACGAGTCATACGGCTAATATAAGCCATAGCACCGAAAGCTAAGATCAAAGCAGGCATAATAATGTGACTAAAAACATTACCAAAAGCCTCCCATTGTCCTTGGCTTACAGTATCCCAAAGAAAAAATCCTGTTTTTGGTTCGAAAGAATATTCATAAAGAAAATCAATACGTCCTGGACCACCAACCCAGCCAAGCTTGGCGTAAAATATTAACAAAGCCATTAACCCGAGCCAAAACGTCGGAGTAGAATAACTTACAAGTGTAAAAACACGAACAACATAATCAATAAATGAATCGCGATACATTGCTGCAAAAACACCAAATGGAATTCCAAGACTTGTGCCAATAACAATAGCAACAGTTGCAAGCTCTAATGTTGCAGGAAATACACGCATAATATCAGCTAGAACAGGACGCCCAGAAGTTAAAGCATCTCCAAAGTCAAATAAAAATACATTATGAAGATACTTCCAATATTGAACAATCAACGGCTTATCAAGACCCAGCTTATAATACATTGCGTCATAAGCTTCCTGACTGATATTATCACCAAGAATAGACAGAACTGGATCTAGAGGAAGTAGATGACCAAGAAAAAAAGTGATCGTCACCAACCCAAGCAATGTGATAAAAACTGAAATAAGAAGTTTCAATCCTTTGCATAAAAAATCCCATAAAAATAATCTTTTCTGCTTTTCTGATATAGCTCTTTCAGTTTCTGAAAGTGGCAAAACCATTATAAAAATCCCCTCTGTAGCGACAAAACATAAAGCAAATACCTTTTTTTATATAACGAAACAACCTCTTATTAAGCATGTTCTACAATCCTTCTCTATAACATGCTTCTTTTTATTTTTCTGCTTCATTGTAATAAAGTCTATAACTGTTCCAAATCCATTTTTTGACATCAGGTCCCATACCAACGGTATAATATGTCTGAAATAAATAAACCATAGGACCATGCTCTAGCACATAATGCTGTAAAGTACGATATTGTATGATACGCTTATTGGGGTCTTTCTCAAACAAAGCATCCATCACCATGTTATTAATATTTTCATCATAATACCCAGCGCGCCAAGCCAAATACATATTGTGCTTTTTTGTAAATGTTGGATCAGGATTAAACACGTGATTTAATGAAGCAGGATGTCCATCAGGATCGGCACTCCCCCACCCCATAATAGCAGTATCATAATTTCCACCACGTACACGGCTCAACAATTGATTTTGTGCCATTTTTTCAATTGTCAGCTCAACACCAATTTTACGTGCATTGGCTTGAATAGACTGTGCAACAGACGACATATAACTAAGGCTTCCAACTAAAAGATTAGCTTTAAAACCGTTCGGATAACCAGCCTCAGTAATCAACTGTTTTGCTTTTTTCAAATCCAACTTAAAAGGCAGACCTTCTTTTTCATCCAAAGCACCAGGAACACCCAAGGACATATAAGTTGCCCGCGGAATAGCAATCCCCTTCAAAACAGTTTTTCCAAGACCTTCATAATCAACCAAATAACGAAGTGCTAATCTGACCTTTTCGTTTGCAAAAATTGCATTCTTATTATTTAATGATAGATAAATAATCTGGGGGCGCAAAACACGACTAATTTTGACTGGACCTCCCTGTTTTTCAAGATCTAAAATATCCTCTGAAGAAAGATCACGCGCTATATCCACATCACCTTTTTCCAAAAGAAGTCTTTGACTTGATGAATCTGCTACGTGCTGCACAACAATCTTCTTAATTTTAGGCACATCGCCCCAATAATGCTGTGTAGCCTCTAATACAACTTTATCTCCTGGAGACCAGCTCACCAATTTATAAGGTCCAACACAAGCCGAATGTGTCGCTAAATATTTATTTCCCATATCACCGTTAATACTCTGCGCTTCAATTGTTTTCCGATCAAGCAAAGCAGAAGCATAAGATTGTCCAATAACAGTCAATATGAGCTGAATAGGATAGGGTTTATCTAATTTTAATTGCAAAGTCTTATCATCAAGAGCCTGAATATTTGTTTCAACATTGTTTTTAGTAAACCCATAATCCATTAAAGATTGGGCATAGCTCAATCCTAATTTAATAATCCGCCGCATCGACCATACCAAATCTTGCGCCGTTGCTGTTCTTCCATCATTAAACTTTAAATCATCACGAAGATGAAAAACTATTCTTTTGCCATTATCTAAAACATCCCAAGATTTTGCCATAGCAGGGCGAATTTTTGTAGGATCATGCTCATCATACTGAACTAACGCGCTACAAATATTTGTCAATAACTCACTCGTCACAACTTCAACAGTTTGCGCTGGGTCAAAACTACTCATTGAATCAATATTCCATGCCATCACCAATATATCTTTAGATGAAGCACTAAATGCTGATGCTATAGCCCCATTTAAAAAAGCTATTATGCTTAATAAAACAAAAAATTTTTTCAACATTTTTTTCCCATTTTTTCTATTATATTCTTGTGCCTTTTTACACATAGTCGTTGTGAGTTTGCTCTTTCATCTTTTAAATAGCATAGTATCAAACATCAACTTCATTTAATCAAACTAAGCATCTATAAAATAATTCTCTCATACATCAATCTATATTCGGGATGCAGAGAATCTGTAGCCACAAAAAAAGATCTTCTCCAATATAACTTTCTATATTCATCCTTCCTTAATAAACGACCTCCATCATATACAGCACAAACATCCCTCACAGTTTCATCCTTTAAAAAACTGAAGGACTTTTATGTGAAAAAATATTTTCATCATGCATTATGATCAAGCTATTTTTACCTTTGACAACACGAAAAGACACTCTTATTTTTCAATTTTACTATAAAAAATACGCGGTGCACTATTCCAAACCCATTTTTTGACATCTGGTGTCATCGCTATAACGCTATATTGCTGGTAAATAAACGCATAAGGTCCTTTTTGCATAAGTTTACGTTGTAAATCAGCATATATTTGCGCCCGTTTTTGTGGATCTTTTTGAAACAACGCCTCTTCAACTTTTTGATTCA
>NZ_JBHILU010000023.1:0-12623 GCF_042193495.1 Bartonella sp. TS82HLJMH
TTTCGTGAAGCATGTAATGCAGCAGGTATTAAAAAATCAGCGCACGGATTGCGAAAATTAGCAGCAACACGTGCAGCCAATGCTGGTGCGACAGTTTCGCAAATGAAAGCGCTTTTTGGCTGGACAGAAGATAAAATGGCATCCCTTTATACCAAAACAGCCGATAGAAAACGACTTGCAATAGAAGCTATCAAAAAGCTACAAAAAGGTTCGGGATAAACATGAAAATAAGTTAAAAGAATCAACGGAATCAAAACTCCCGAACTTTTATATAACTTATTGATTTTATATAAATATAACGCTCTCTTCCTCTCCGCCATCTATTATTATAAAAGCAGTCGATTGTGTGTGGGAATTTTGTTTTCAGTGATTTGTGCTTATTTGCTTTTCTTACTAGACGTTTTCTATCGGCTGTTTTGGTATAGAGTGGTGCTATTTTATCTTCCTTCCATCTAAATTTATTTGCAAAATTGTAAATACCTGCGTTAGCAGTGCGTGTGGTTGCTCATTTTCTTAATTCCTGAGTTGATTTTTAATTTTATGCTTCATGAAACAAGTTACAAAAATTTTTTTCTAATGGCGTAAATTAAAGCAAAACCAATGGGGGATGTTTTAAGTGCAATATGTTTTATGTAAATTGCTATGCCAATTTATATTAAAGGAAATATGATTAGTTGTGGAAAAATTATCCCGAAAAAGATGGGGTGGTTTCAAAATTTCTCATGCTTTTGTTGATAAAGGAAAACAAAATCTCTGTTGTAGAAATCACATTGACGCTGCATATTTTTTAGCTAAGGTTGCTTATTTATTTTTATGGATATAGGGAGCAGCACCACGAACGTTTATAAGAATAAGCGGCCGTAAAGCTAGATATGTTACGGATTTTGTTCTACAAAGTGTTTTTGTCATCCCTATATCTTTCCAATCGTTTGATGGCATATTTATTATTTTGTGACATTCTTTTGCTAAGCTTTTGCTTTGGCTTTGGCGTGTCAATCAACACCTACTCCTTATACAACAGCATATTTGAGATAAAATATTTAAGATGGTTTACTGCTTTATCGGTTATATCAGCTTTTATATGCCAAATAGGAGAAAATATTGTATATACTTGCTAGCGAGTCATTTCTAAAAACGGAAGGATCTTTTAATTTTGAAAAAATATAAAAGCGAAAAAGGTGGAAATGAGCTCCCATTTTTATCATCATCTTATTAACACAGTTTTATAACTTTCATAAATCTCTATGGTCGTGTCTTTTAAATAATGAAGATTACGTGTTTCACGCTTTTGTTTATCCCATTGAGATTATGCCTCTCATATAAAAAGAATGTTCTAAACACAAATACACTTGTGTTGCTAATTTGTGCACTTGTTTTAAAGAGATATTTTTGCAATGTGTATAAGCCCATTTTGCAATGCCACCTCGTAAATGGTATAAAACGCAAAAGTTTCGGTGAGGCATATAAAGCCTTATAAAGCTACACCATTTGTATACTTATGAAGATGAAAAGAGGCATATTATACTCCTGCTTCCATGTTGTTATAGATTTTGATTATGGGAGTTCATAAAAGGCATTTTTCCTTTCTAAATTGTTTTTATTTATACGGCTTTCTCTAATCATGATGTGCAAGCAAATGATTTTGACGGTTTCAACCATAAAAAACAGATTTGAAAAGAAATAATCTTACGATATTCAAGCTTGGTATATTATGATTATAAATCAACGTGTTGCTTTATAATTGCATTGTACGTTGAAAGTTGGATGTGGCAATGCTCTCAAAAAAGTATAGATTTCTTTTAGAAGAAAACATTGTGGGTGAAATGTTATGGTTTTTCTCTCATAGAGACTTGTGGGAGTGTTTCATCCATCTCATGACAACCAAACCACACATCAAAAAAGTAATGGTCGGTAATATTAGGTAGTAAGATGGAGAAACTTTTGCAGGAAGAAAAGAAATAATACTCAATACTGTAATTGAAAATATTCTTCCGCTAAAAGAGACAGCACCAACAATACCGGAAATATGGTGCGTTTGTTTTTGGTTAAGTTCTGAGAAAAATAAGCTTTTTGCCCCTATCGGTACAGTGCAAATAAATCCATGGATTAAAGAGAAGGCGATGACTGATGCAGCCGTTTGATGGCTATGAACTGAAAAATAGAGCGCTATGCACATCAGCGCAGAAAAGAAGGAAAAATATTTTATAGAATTCTTATATTTTTTATCAAGAACATGATACTTAGACATCAGTAAATTTGAAAAATATTGTGCTGAAAAGGCTCCAATATGGCAGAACATCAAGACGAGCATTTGCGAACCGTTGAGGTGATGAATTTTTCCTCCTGAAAGTATTATCGGTTGCCAGAAATGATAAATAATCTGAATACCAGCGCTAAAAAGGCACATGAGAAAATAAACCATGCTCCTCCTACTGTATTTTGAAAGATCCAAAGCGTTTCCGTGGCATTGTGCAAGATTGTTTTTGTTTTGGATGTTTCAATTGTCGTTTTCTTTTCTTCCGGAACAATAAGGAATATCAAAAAAATAAATCCCATCATGAGGCATGAGATGATATATCCCAAAAAATATTGTCCAGAGTAATAGATCGTTCCAATTCCTATAATTCCACTGAGAATACTTCCGAAAGAGTTAACTTGGTGGTAGAGATGAGCATAATGCGAAAAGTGATCCTGTTTATCGCCTAGAGAATGGTAAATCCATCCGTCAATGGCGCTGACAATGATGCAAATGCCCGCTGCATAGAGAATTTGCGCAATAATAAGTGCCGTCATATTGGGAGCTTGAAGGCATAGAAGATAAAATACTCCTGTCATAAAGACCCCAGCCATAACGGAATATTTACGTCGATATCTGTCAGATAAAACAGCGCAGGGAAAATCAAGCAGCAGGATGGTGGTGGAAAAGACAACCTGAAGCAGAGCTAATTGCGCCAGACTCACTCCCATGGACATTAAAAAAATCGCATGGTAAACGCCGATCAGCATGCGGACAGCATTATAGGATCCATAGTTGAGAGCAAGGGTGCGAGGTCTGTTCATTGTGTTGTTCCACAAACCTTACAGTGAGGATTTTTCTTTAGAGAACGCTCTTCTGTGAAAAGTTGGCTGCTCCATATCCCCACACGGCGATCAGTGGAAAGAAGGCTTCCATAACCACCCAAAAATTTAAGAGCATCATTAGCACACATGGCAGCTGAAAGTGCATTAACAGGGGGAAATGTAGCAACTTTGAAGTTATTATTAATCATAACACAAGCTTCATAAATAAGATGATCACTTTTTGCCGGAAGATTGCCTATAGACGAGCTACATGCGTAACAACCAGTTTTACCAGGTATGTAAAATGGACCAAAGACAGCTATATCATTAACATAACCGGAATTTATATAGGCTTGTTTATTTTTCACACACCATTCATTGATCCATAGGCCTAGCTGAACAGGTGAATCAGCAGAAATGATCCATAAATCAGCTTTGGGTAATTTGTTGATATCCTCTTTTTCAGTAATCAACATTTGTAATTCATGAACTTCAATTTGGCTGTTTCTCCGCATCAGCTCACGTTTAAGAACAGTTGTTTTCGGAAGACCGATATCTTCTTCAGTAAAAAGAATTTGTCTGGTAAGGTTGGTTATCTCGATCACATCATTGTCAACAAGAGTCAATTTTCCAACGCCAGAGGATGCAAGCATTGCTGATACATGATTACCAATCCCACCACACCCTAAAATGACGACACTTTTTTGCAAAAGAGTATGCTGAACGGAGGTTGGATGCATACCATAGCTTTGATAATGGAGATGACTTCTGGAATATCGATTATTGAGGATATTGTCTGATGTTTCAGCTTTGACAAGAAAATGGTTAGAAACAAGAAAATCAAACGCACGGTCAAAATTTTCTTTTAACATGATTAATGATAGTGAATTGTAAACTTCATCTACTGTCTTTCTTTTTATCCATTGTGCTGCAATAAGCACTAAGTTCTCCCAAAAATTTTTATCATTGATAATAAACTGCTTTGAACCCGCACCAAAAATAGCATCCTCTTCACGAACAACAACACGTGTGTATTTTCCTAAAATATATTGTTATTTCATTTCTCCTCCCCACTTATAGATCAAACCAACTTTTCCCTGAAAAATAATTTCAGGTAAATTTCTTTAGTTATTAATTACATTCTGAATGATCCATGATTTCCTCCCCTTTATTGATGTTTTCATTATTCACCACTTACATGGTAGGAGGATCCTAAATAAAAATATTATTATTGTAAATACACTTTTATGATGTAAAACAGATACTTTTACATCAAATATTGATGAATGTACATTGAGAAAAGAACCCATATTACCAGTTTAAAACTCTATGATCTTTATTAACTTAAAAATTAATAGCATAAAATATAATATAAAAAATGAATAAATTTGAATTTATGTAAAAATACAAACTTTTTTACTGCTGCTGATAAAACAAACAAATCTATATTATAAAGTAGTTGATAACTACATTGATTGTGGTTATCCGTTTTGTATACGCATCATTTCATAAATGTTAATATGTTTATTAATCAAAATATTATTTTTGAAGTAATTATAATATCCTATTAAAATATTTTAAAGTTACCTATAAAGTGATTAAATTGCTTCTATAGAGATATAAAGCTAGACAGAAAATCTATGACTATTTTATTGAATAAATTAGTTTTTATAGCTTTATTCTGTTTGTTAAGTATTTAATTTGTGTACAATTTATCCCTTTTTATTTTTATCATAGATTATTCTAAATAGATTTAATAAATTTCATTATTAATTGTTCAATGCGAATTTAATTGTTTATTTTAATTTATTGCATACGAGAAAATAAAAAATGTTTACAAAAAAAGTTCTGTTGAGAGAAGGCTTATTGCTTATCGTATTTTTGCTAACATATCTTTTATCTACCGCGCATGGCTATACTGGTATAGATAAATTATTTTGTTCCCAAGTTGTTAAGGAACGAGATGATGCGGTTCAGAAGTTGGATTCAGCAAAGTTTGAAAAAGACAATGCGGAGAGAGGATGGAACGATACAATGCAAATATTGGGGGTGTCCGTAGAGGACTTGAAGAGAATAGCTTTTGAACAGCAGGCACTCTATTTTGCATTGCTGAAAAATATGCCAAATAACAAGCAACTGACTTATAAATATGAAATAACGCAAAAGCGGAATGCTGCAATTTTTGAACGGCTCGAGAAGGTTTTTACTTTATTTGAGCATGTTGAGAAAAGAACAGAGGCTTTTCGAGAACTAAATGAAGCAAATAAGCTTAAGGATCAGTCTCAAGCATTACATTATTTAGAAGTGATTTCTAAACATCATGAACATATTGATAAATTAAATCAAGAGATTAAAAGGATCGATCACGAAGTTGATAATTTAAATAACAGGCTTCAAAGTCTGAGGAAAATATTTCGATAGGAAACGAAAAGTTATTCATTTAGAAGACATGCTTTAGCAACGAGATAAAGCTCTTACAGCACAAAAAAGGAAAGAAAAGTGATGGCTCTTATGGCACTTTGCGTATCACAAAGAATGAGCTCATTCTCTCCCATGGGGAAAACCAAATCCATTTGAGTGAAAAAGGTTTGGTGCTTTCTCATCAAGCAACCCGTGTTGAATTAACGGGCAGTGTGCACATTCGAGCAGAAGATTTGCAGCATAATCAAAAATCCGTATCAAAAATCCGTTGGCGCAAGCCACAAACACGGCGTAGTCAAAATGGGGTCTCTCCACAACCTCTTACCCCCTTTAAAGGAGTTTATCATGCGTGAGAATACTTATGTTATTTTAACCAATGCCGATTTTGTTGCAGGCAAGCGTTCACCGGGCAAGGGTGAGGAAATTTGTTTAAGTGAGGAAGCGGCTAAATATCCGTTGTTGCTTGGTCAGATTGCTGAAAAACCAGCCCCTGTTGTTGCTGCGGCTCCAACGGTTTCTACCACAAAGACAAGCAAAGGGGCTTAAAGCATGCGGTGCGGGATGAGCGAAAAGGATGGCTCTCTTTTATATGGTTGGGATCATTGCCAACAGTCACTCCGTTGATCTTTGGTTGTTACCGGATGAAGGCTCCTTTGTTTTGGAAAGAGCGGAGCAGAATTTAAGAGCAGAATGGGCACGTGCGCAAAGGCTTGGGCGTGATCTGTCTTTAAGTTGGATAGTAAGCCGCTTGATGGTTGAGGGCGTTCACCATGTGAACATAACGCACCCTTGTGAGGATCTTTTGGTCGCACCTGATGAAGCTGTAGCTTTAGGGGAAATTATTTTGTCAAAGCAGGGGCGTGCTTCTTGATGTCCTCGTTGTTATTGCTGCTTAATTTCAGCCATTATTTTTCTGAAAAAAGAAGCTTTGTAGGGAGAAGAGCATCTATGGAGCAGAGTGTAAAACGAAGAAATGCATATAATTGATCCAGTAATGTTGACAATAATCGCTAAATATGTTGCCCTGATTGCTTAAACAAATGGCTAGATTGGCTTTTATTCTCTGAGATAAGTGTTACTCTCGATGAGATAGAATGCGGATGAGCGAATTATCAGTTAAGGGATTAAAAAAATGGGGGGAAAAAATAATTGTCAAGATTTGAGTTATTTCAGAATCGCTGTATTCGGTATGATTATTATGGTTTTGGGGATGGGGATTGGGCGATTTTTCTATACGCCGGTATTTCCAGTTATGTTGGATGAAGGATTGTTTACCTTTAAGCAACTTTCTTATATAGCTAGCGCTAATTATGCCGGTTATTTAGTTGGGAGTATGTTTTTTTCGTTTTGCAGAGTTGGGAATATATCCCGTGCTCCCTACATGCTATTTGGTGCAGCTATAGTGACGAGTGCACTTATTTTTGCCATGGTATTAACAACAAACTTTTACTTGGTCTTCTTTATCCGCTTTGCTGCCGGTATCGCGAGTGCAGCAATGATGATTTTTGGTTCTATTACGGTTATGCAGCATAGTCACAAGTTGTGGGTTATTGCTTCGCTTTATGCAGGTGTGGGAGTTGGTATTCTACTGGGTAATGAGTATGTTATTATTGGTTTGAGTAAATCGCTGAACGCGAAAAATATTTGGTTTGGAGCTGGTTTTATATCTGTTGTATTGTTGCTCTTGTTGTTTATTTTATTTCCACGTCGTGTTGATGCGTCTCAATTTTCTGGTAATGAGTCATTGGCACACGAAAATATCGTTTGGTGGGAACTCGCTCTGATTTATGGGCTCGCTGGGTTTGGTTATATTATTGTCGCGACATATCTTCCTCTGATGGCGAAAACATTTAATTTCCCACTACTGGCTAACCACTTATGGTCGTTTGTCGGAATAGCCATTGTTCCTAGTTGTTTCATTTGGTTATGGGGAGCCCATCGGTGGGGGGTATTACGTTGTCTGATGCTCAATTTGCTTATCCAAGGAGGATGCGTATTACTGACATTATTCAGCCAGTCTCTTGTATTAATAGTTCTCAGTTGCATAGGGTTTGGATTCACTTTTATGGGGACGACCTCTCTAGTTATGCCGTTAGCTAAGCGTTTGTATGCGCCGTATGGTATAAATCTGCTAGGCTTGGCTACCTTAACTTACGGTTTTGGCCAAATATTAGGACCTCTCTTGACGAGTTTTTTACAGTTTGGTTCACATGCCATTGCGCTTTCCGTTATCTGTGGTGCTGTAGCGCTTTTTGCTGCTGCTGGAATCTGTCAATATTGTCTTTGTAAAAAGGTCGTTGGCGTTTCATAAACCCGCAATCTTCACTAAAAAGTCAGGAGAATTTATTACGTTCTTTTTGAAACATTTTGTGAAAATCAAATTATTCTAATAGGGGAGATTACAGAATGCTTCACTCTACAGTCGCTATTTTGGGCGTTGGTCCTCGTGGGATCAGTATTCTCGAACGCTTGCTCACACTTTATTCCCATTATTCATTTTCTGGGAACATTGATATTTTATTGATTGATCCCAATGAGATGGGCACCGGTACCCATAGTGTGCATCAGCCAGATCATTTATTGGTTAATACTGTCGCTTGCCAGATTACTTTATTTGGTGATGATACAGTTAAGGGTGTAGGGCCTATTCGTAAGGGGCCTAATTTCTATCAATGGGCTATTCAACAAGGTTATCGTAATATTAATGGTGTTTTTTCTCGTACAGAGCATAATGTTGGGAGAGAAATCAAAGAAAATGATTATTTATCACGTCGTTTGTTAGGGGAATACCTATCTTGGGCTTACCAAGAGCTCACGAAAGATTTACCTTCCGGTATTCGTATTAAGGAGATCCGACAAAAAGTTATCAATCTCCATATCCACCAAGATAATAAAACGGATGTTCTTTTGGAAGATGGCTATCGTTACAGTGTAGATTTTGTTTATATTACCACGGGTCATGGTAAGAATATATATTCATCGCATGATGAAAATCTGCAACAGTTTGTGGCTGGTCATCAAATGAAAAACGCGCTTTTGAACTATTATTCGAATCCTTATCCAATTGAAAAGCTGGACTCTATACAATCTCAGTCTCGTGTGCTGGTGCAGGGAATTGGATTAACTAGCTATGATGTCTTGTCGCAATTGACTTACGGTCGCGGTGGGACTTTTACTGAAAAAGCTGGACAATTACACTACATGCCAAGCGGCAAAGAACCTACGATAGCTCTATTCTCCCGTCAAACATTGCCTTTTAGTAGTCGCGGGATTAATCAAAAGGGTGGTAGTGGGCAATACATACCATCATTCCTTACTCTCGATGCAATACATCATCTGCGTAAGCAGTCCAGCATTGCTAACGGTTCTCCGAAGCTGGATTTCGAAACGCAGCTTTTACCTCTGTTGCTTAAAGAAATGTGTTATGTCTATCGAAGTACGCAGCTGGGGCACTGGCTAGACCCTGAATCCTATGTTGTTACTTCCAAAGACGAGCAGTGTATTCAAGCGTTGCTGTATCCTCATCGAAATAAAATATTTACCTCTTTGAATGATTATACAAGATTCTTCATGGAGCATTTGAGAGACGATCTTCATTTTTCCGCCGCAGGTAATGTTGATGGCCCAGTGAAAGCTGCTACAGATGTGCTACGAGATGTCCGTGATATCTTACGTTCAGCAATTGATTTTTGCGGGTTAACGTCTTCATCTCACAAGTACTTTATTGAATATTTTAATCCAAACTTTAACCGTATTTCTGTCGGCCCACCGATACAGCGAAACCAAGAGTTGAAGGCTCTGATGGAGGCTGGTATCGTGACTTTGGCTGGTGGCCCTTCACCTAAACTTGTTCTCAATGCTAATACTAGCCGTTTCGAAATTCAGTCTGTTTTCCAAGATGAAAACAGTTCAGTTGATGGAGATGTGCTGATCACGGCCAAGATTGATAGTTTTTCTCCGTTGCGTGATGAGTCACCTTTTATCCAGAATTTGGCTGGTCAGGGCATCATTAGACCATTTATCAACCAAGGATATCATCCTGGAGGTATTGATATTGACTGTCGGCAGCATCCTATAAATACTAAAGGACAAGCACAAAATACATTATGGGTGGTAGGAAATCCAGTAGAGGGTCCCAATTTTTATACATATATTTTGCCTAGACCTTTAGTTAATTCGCGTGCACTGCGGGATGCAGGGCGCTGTGTCATTGACATGTACGAGCAGCTTCTTAATCGCCACTCAGTCAAAGATTCAACAATTAATGTACATTGATGATGTAAAAAGCTTCCTGATACGCATGTCCTCCGTATCCGCTATAATGGCGATGCTGATGCTATTTATTTTTCTTATATCGATCTCAATGAGAACTTGGTTTCTTATTCCATTGGGTGGAGTGACTGTTATCGGTTATTTGCTTTTGACGATACCATACTGGTGGTTGAAGGGTAATGCACGCAGTGGTGTGGCTATCCTTTTGGTTTGTACTTTAGTGCTGATATGGCGTTGGCACTTGCCTGATGTTAGTACTGTGCTTGTGCGTTTTACTGATGTTTTTTGGTTATTACTCGCCATGGGATTGTTGCGCCATGTGATGAATATATGGCGTATTTCAGAATTTCTCTCTGAACGGTTGATGCGCTATGGAAAGGGTTCGCTTACTCTGTCTATAGCGATACTGACTGCGTTTCTAGCTTGGCCGATGAGTTTGGGGGTTATCCCCCTAATGATTGATGCCTTGAAGCAAAGTGTTTTTCCCTCTCGCCATTTGGCCGCTATTGTGATGCGAATGATGAGCATCACAATGGTACTGATGCCGACTAGCATCGGTGCAGCAACAGTTTTCGCTGCTATGCCTAGAACACCAATATTCACATCCGCTGCTTTGGGGATACCACTTTTTCTATTCAGTCTGTTGTTGTTGTGCATTGCCCCTGTTGTACCGCTAGCTAACCCGATCATTTGCGATGAGGGTAGAGAAAATAAAGAAGGAGAGAGAGTAAGAATTTGGATTTTTTTGATATTTTTCTGGCTAATATTTATCGTTGCGTTGACAGTTATCAGGTTGAATGCACTAGAAAGCATTGCGTTGACGGCGAGTATTCTATATGTCCTTGAGCGTGGGAGTTCACGCAGTGTTGATTTTTTGACTCCTTTGGTGGCAGTGATACGCAGTATATCAAGTGAAATTATGTTGTTGCTAGGTTGTAGTCTGCTAATATCTACGTGTGATTTGCTGATTCCTTTGTTGCCGGTGACGTTTAGTCACTCATTGGCATTACTCTCTGTTTGGCAGCGCTATGCCTGTATTCTCTTCGTATTGCCAATTTTCAGTGTAGCAGGAATTCACCCTATGGTGCTATTTAGTTTGACATTTCCCTTACTAGGGTCATCGATAATTTATGGGGTTACGGATTATTTGGTTTGGATTTGCTTCTTTATTGCAGCTCAACTCCTTTCTCCTGTATCAATAAATGCTATTTTTGCTTCCAGTAGCCTGCATATTTCACCGATGGATACGAGCTTTAAAATGCATAGTTATTATGTATTAATGTTTAATCTTTTTGCGTTCATTTATTTGAGCTTTTTTATTCAATATTTGTAAATTACGGAGATCTTATGCCTTACATAAACATTAAAATTACTAATGAAGGGGTTACCTCTGAACAGAAACGGCAACTAATAGAAGGGGCAACTCAATTATTAGTTAATATTCTGAATAAAAATCCGAAAACGACTGTTGTAGTGATTGATGAAGTGGAGACAGACAATTGGGGTATTAATGGTGTTCCCGTTACAGAATTAAGGAAAGCTCAAAATAAAGAATAACTCTGTGTATTTGACAATAATTTAAGGTCAATATGGTTAATTAATGTAAAAAATCACGTTCTTAAGCAACAATTTGATCAGACCGCCATTGGAGCGGTTGTTACAGCCCCTGATGCTGATGCACAGACCTATCCCCTCAACGAGCCTGTTCTTCTCTTTACGCATGAGGGTGAGAAAATCCAAAAGCTTGGGGCAAGAGGCACGGCTCTTGATGTTATTAACGCCGTGTGTGCGCAGGGGATTGAGGCACAAATTATTCTTGTGCGTGTGGAAGAAAAATCAACCATTGCTGAGACACAAACTGAGATGGTGGGATCAAACGCTCATTTGACCGGTGTGCATGCCTTGGCTCATGCGCGTGGTCATTTAGGGGTGGAACCTGGCATTTTACTGGCACCAGCTTATAGTGCAGGGCGGATTGATAATGGCAAAAACCCCGTGGCAGACGCCTTGGAACAGGTTGCAGAAAAGCTACAAGCGATTGCGGTTTTTGATACGGGTGGTAAAAATGCGGAAGAAAGCCTTGCCTATCGTGCAGATTTTTCCTCACGCTTTTGTTATTTGATTGACCCCTTTGTACGGGTGGCAAATAGTGATGGTGGTTGGAGTGTTAAACCAGCAAGTCCCTTTGCTGCCGCCATGTTTATCAAACGGGATAAGCAAAGGGGTGGTGTTTTTTGGTCTCCCTCCAACCAAGATGTTAAAGGCATTTTAGGAACCGCGCGCCCGATTAGCTATTTTGATGGCGAAATCGATCATGAGGCAAATCGCCTCAACCAAGCCGATATTGCGACCTTTATTCCAGCACGGCTTAGCCAAAATGCGCATGGAAAAATTGCCGCCAATGGACGTATTTTATGGGGCAACCATACCACCTCCAGTGACCCATTGTGGCGCTTTGTCAATGTGGTGCGCACCCGTGCAGCCTTGGAAAAAACGATCATCAACAGTTTCCGCCCTTGGGCGAATGACGAGAATCTGACCGGTCAACATGTTATTGCCATTACCCGCAGCCTCACGCAGTTTCTGGATGATCTGATTGCGCGGGGTGCATTGCTTGGTGGCCGTGTTTGGTTTGACCGCGATTTAAATTCCAACAGCACTTTACAATTGGGAAAATTGCGGGTCGAGTTTGATGCGGAAGAAGTGCCACCCTTAGAAGATTTAAGTTTCGGCAGCCGGCGCAATAGCGCTTATTTTGACCGTTTGGCGCAAGATATCCAAAAGAAAATGACTTATCAATTTGGCGATACGCTTGAAACTTATCGCAAAGCAGCAAGGAGTTAAAGCATGACTTTACGCATTGTCCGCGG
>NZ_JBHILU010000024.1:0-12389 GCF_042193495.1 Bartonella sp. TS82HLJMH
TCTGATAATTTTATTATGGGCAGTCGGGTTGATGTTTCCAGCCGTAAATTGGCTATTGCAACCTTTGAGCTTGATCACTCGCGCAAGTGGCTTGGAGGAGAATTAAGCGCGCATATAGGGTTTCATAAGGGTTTGGCAATTCTTGGCGCTTATGATGATAAAGAGCAAGAGAATGCAACAAAGAATGCACCCAAAGGGCAATTTTCCAAATTGTCTTTTTCTCTAGGCTACGTGCGTCCTTTTTCTCTTCACCAGTATAATTTTCGCTATAACACGCTGTTTTCAGGACAATTATCACCCGACACGTTGTTTAGTTCAGAGCAAATATCGCTTGGTGGCAGTTCCTCTGTGCGCGGAGTGCGTGAGGCGATTTATTACGGCAATAATGGGGCGTTTTGGCGCAATGAATTGTCGCTGTTGTTGCCAGGTTTTTCTTCGAACATGGGGCGTAATTTTATGAGCCAATTCTCCCCTTATATGGCGCTTGATCTGGGAGCCGTGGCCAATGATGTAAGCAAAAACAGCTTTGGCGGGAGCCTCGTTGGGGCAACTCTTGGTTTCCATGCAACCGGAGACATTACGGATGTTGATGTGTCTTATTCGAATATTTTAACCCAATCGACAGTGCGAGAAAAGGGAAATTCGACAGGGTTATTTCAAGTGCGGGCATTATTGAGATTTTAGAGCAAAGGGGCGGTAAAAAATATCGCTGTGCTGTTTACACCCATATGGGTTGTTTTTTTTTAAGAGATAAAGAATTTTATGAGGAGCTGAAGATGCGGGGATTGAAAGATCAAAAGCATAGATTGGGATATGGATACAAGCGAGGGCAGCGCGTTCTTTGTGTTTTGCAGCGAGGGATCCATAAGGGGCTTTCACTTGTTTTAAGTTTTTGCTTAGCTTTTCAGCCTTTGTTGTTGCAAGCACAAGCGCTTGGAGCGCGAAGTCCTGTTGCACAAGAGAGCCAAGGGATTAAAGCAGCTGACGGGGTTGGCTCTGTTTTCCGCCCCACGGTGGGGAAAGCCGGCAATGATGTGCCGCTGATTGATATTGTTCGCCCCAATGGACAGGGTCTTTCTCATAACAAATATGACAGTTTCAATGTTGATACCCATGGCGTGATTTTGAACAATTCGACTGAGGAGGTTTCGCGTTCACAGCTTGGGGGATTGGTGCCAGGCAACGGCAATTTGCGTTATAGCGGTGCAGCAAAGGTTATTCTTAATGAAGTGGTAAGTGCCAATCGCTCGCGTCTTGAAGGCGTGAGCGAAGTGCATGGGCATATGGCGGATGTTATTATCGCCAACCCCAATGGGATTACCTGTAACGGTTGTGGCTTTATCAATACACCACGGGTGACTTTATCGACCGGACAACCGATTATTGGAGCCGATGGCGCTTTGAGTGGGTTGCGTGTTGAGGGTGGTGATATCACCATAGGTGCTCGTGGGGCTGATGGGAGTTCATTAGATATTTTTGATCTTGTTTCACGCAAGATCAGTGTCGGGGGTCCTATACAGGTCAAAGGGGATTTGGCTGTTATCGCTGGTCACAATCATTTTGATTATGACAAACGCGAAGCAACTTCTCTTGGTTCTGATGGCAAAGAGCCGGAATTGGCGATTGATTCCAGTGAGTTTGGTGGAATGTATGCGGGGCAGATCCGCGTGATTGCCAATGATAAAGGCGCCGGCGTTAAGATGCGAGGAGACATGGTTGCCAATGCAGGCGCCATGAGATTGACAAGTGATGGCAAGCTGGTGATTGCCAAAGCACGCGCCAAAGGAGCGGTAAAAGCGCGTTCTCACCACGATAGTGTGCATGTAAAAGATTTGCTTTTTTCAGAAGAAGCGGTTGAATTGAAGGCTTTGAAACATGTTGAACTGGCTGAGCAAGCTCGCGTTGCGGCAAGCGGTGCTGTTGATGTGCACGCCGATGTGATCAAGCTCCAGTCTCATGCTCTTCTAGCAAGCGGTATTGGGAGTGATGGTCAACAGTCAGCGACGGGTTCTTTGTACTTACAGGCAGCAAAGCTTGAGGCGGGGAATGGGCGGATAGCCGCTGGTGATCTTTTAGAGATCCAAGCAGCAACAATTGATCTAAGTCGTATGCAAGACAATGATCAAACAGGGGTTTCTTCCCTTGGCGATCTGACCATTAAAACCAATCAAATCAGCGCTTTAAACAACCATATTGGTGCCAAGGGGAATATTGTCTTGAGCGCCGATGATGCGCTCACTGTAGGCGCTGGACATTATAGCGCCGGCGGCTCTCTTTTGGTGCAAGCGGCAGAGCTTACATCACGTGCGCGCTTAGTGGCAGAGCAAAAAATTGACCTTTATGCGCATCACGGTGCCCTGATCCAAGAAGGCACTGTGTTGTCCAATGGGGAGATAACGCTGGATGCCCATGGTGCCCTCAATCACACGGGTGATATTATCAGTATGCAGCAGGTTGCCTTGACAGCGGGGGGCATGCTCACAACCTCTCAAGAGAGTACGATTTTAAGTTATGATGTGGTTTTAAGTGCTGATGCTTTAACCCAAGCAGGGACTGTGGAAGCTCAAGAAGGAGCATTAACCCTTCAAGTGCGTGATGGGGTCGCAAATAGCGGCACAATGCGCGGTGAGAGTGTCGATGCTCATATTGGTGCATTTACCAATCAAGGGACGTTTATTGCAACCGATGATTTGCATTTGATGGTAAGTGCACAAGAAGGCGTCGATCCGCAACAAGCCTTTCTGAAGAATACATCCGAAGGTGTCCTTCAAAGTGGTGGTGTTTTTGTTGTGATCGCAGGGCAATTAGACAATGCCGGTGTGCTTGGCTCTAGTGCTGAGAATGTTGCCCTCAATGTGGCAGGGAATGTTACCAATAGCGGGCTGATTTACGCCAAAAAATCTATGGATCTATTCAGTGATGGTAATCTGACCAACACACAGGGCAGAATTATTGCTGAAGAGGCTCTCAGCATTGGTGGGCTGAAAGAGACACGTGCTGGTCATATAAATAATGAGGCTGGTCTTCTCAGTGCTTTAGCCGGTGAGATGAAGATTGTTGCAACGTCTTTTGTCAATAAAAGCGCTGAAACGATAAATTCAGACCAACAAAACGCTACACATGATGAAGGTGCGCATGTTTTAGCGCGGGATGGTTTGCGCATTGATGTGGGCAGTTTTGAGAATGTTGATGGTCTCATTTCTACGCAAGGGGCAGTTAATATTGTTGCTGATAGTGTGATCCAAGCAGGGCACATAGAGATTGAGCGTGGTGACCTTCAACTGACCAGCCACGGTGATTTAAGCAATAGTGGCACGATAGAAAGCAATGATACCATTGCTTTGCATGCGCAAACAAATCTCAGCCAAACGGGGCGCATTGTTTCTAAAAAGCGGGTTGAGCTTTCCAGTGATGGCATATTGACAATGGGTGAGACAAGTGAGGTTGGCGCCTATGATGTAACGCTGAAGGCAGGCACTCTCGCCCAAGCTGGGCTTGTGGAAGCGCAAGGCGGAGTACTTACTCTCAACAGCCATGATGTTTTAAGCAATTCCGGTATCATGGTGGGCACTGTTGTTGAAGCAACTCTCGGGTCTTTAGCCAATTCAGGTCAGCTTTTAGCCAGTGACAGTTTTACGCTTATGGCAGAAAGCCATGATCCGTCATTGGGGCAAGTTGCTCTGGTTTTAAATGGTGAAGACGGTGTACTCAAAAGTGGTGGTGCTTTTGTTTTAACCGCAGATGTTTTGGACAATGCCGGCAGTATTGGTTCAAGTGGGGATGGGGTTGCGCTCAATGTGAGCGCAGATCTGAGTAATAGCGGGCTGATTTATGCCAAGAAATCTGCCATTTTCTCCTTAGATGGGGATTTTATCAATAAGTTTGCCGATGTCATTGCTGAAGACAATCTCATCATCCGTGGTTTAAGTGGAGAGCGGGCTGGTCATGTGATCAACAGCTCGGGTCTTTTAGAAGCTGTCTCAGGCGATATGAGTTTCGATGTCTCAGCGCTTACCAACATGCGTGAAGGTGGGGTTGAAGTTAGCGATAAAGTGGTTGGTCATAGTTACGTGCAAGGAGAATGGGAAGAAATCCCAGGTGTTGATAAACACACAAAGATCAAGAAAAATATCGACACCACGATCATTCGTCAGCAGCCTCATTTTACCAATAATGCTGCACAGATTTTAGTAGGACGTCATCTGACAATTAATGCCGGCGATATCCGCAATAGCTATAGCTTGATTGCTGCCAATGGCAACATTGTGATGCATGGCGATACGCTGCTCAATGAGGGGCGTGATTTAATCGAAACAACTAAGGTTGTGACTGAAACACGCTACAGACATAAAGACTGTAATATGTGGACCAATCCAGGGTGTATAGCGCATGGTGCAGACGAATGGGACGGTCCTACTTTTACCCAAACACCCAAGCGTACCTATGATGCTGTTTACGGCACGATTGAAGCTGGTGGCACGCTTGATGCTAAGTTGACGGGCTATATTGATAATCATGCGGTGCGTGAGGGGGTTGAGCAAGTTGGCTTAAGCTCTGGCGAGAAAGGTTTGGCTGGTGTTAAAAACACCGATTTTGATGGTTCCAAACCACTGATTAGTGATGATCGATTGGACGGCATTATCAATGGTTTGAAAGGGCACAAAGGGCTTTTTGCACCGAGCATCCAAACTCCCGCACCAGAATCCATACAGGTGCCAACGCAAGATGGGCTTAGCTCTATCAAAACAGAGTTGGCTGGCAGTCAATCACCGGATGTGCCATTTTTAATCGAGACGCGTCCAGATTTTATCAATCCAAGCAAATTTTTAGGATCGGACTATTACTTAAAAAAGATTGGCAATTACAAGCCTGAACACGTGTTTAAAAGATTGGGCGATGCTTATTTTGAATATCGTCTGGTGGGTGAGCAAATCTTTGAGCTGACAGGCAATCGCACTCTTCTTGATGTTGAAGATCCCAATGCTCAAATGCAAAGGCTTTATGACAATGCTGTGGAGCAGCAAGGTCCCTTGGGGTTAGTGCTAGGCAAGCCCTTAACGCCTCAGCAGATTGCTGGGATCAAAAAGGATATGATCTGGCTTGAAATTCACCTTGTCGACGGACAAGAGGTCTTAGTGCCCCACGTTTATTTGGCACCAACCTCCTCTTCAGAACAAGGGATAAAAAACGCACAAGGATTGCAAGAAAATCTTGCCAGTGCACGTTTGAAAGGCAATGGCGTCACCTTGAATGCGGACCGTTTTACCAATAGCGGTGCTGTGGTAAGTGATGATGCACTGCACGTTTCGACCACGCAAACTTTGTTCAATAATGGTGGGTTTTTGCTTGGTACCGGAGCTGTAGAGCTCACCAGTAACGGTCTTTTAGCCAATTCTTCCGGTGTTATTCATGGTGATACGGTTACCATGACGGGTGATACGATTGTCAATAGCACCGCTAAAATCCGTGACACGAATGCATATGGTTTTGTTGATCGAGCTGGGCAGAAGGGACAAATTCTCTCTGATCATGAATTAAACATCCAATCCCTTGGTGATCTTGGCGCAGAGGGTGGGGAATTCACCAGCGGCGGTCCGATGACGATGATTATCGGTGGTTCTGCCACATTTAGTGCATTGGCGCTAGAAAGTGACCATAAGGAGACATTGGAAAAAGGGCATTATAACGCCCAAAGCAGAGAGCACCGTTTGAGTGAAGTTAACAGTGGGGATGATCTTAATGTTGTTACGAACGACGACCTCATTATGGATGGGGTTAAGGTAAAAGGAGAAGGCAATGGGAATCTCACCAGTGGTAGTGCTCTCACGCTGACTTCGGTGCAAGACGTTAACAGTTTTGACTTGGATCTTAGGGGCAAAGAAGGCGACAAATCGAAACAAAAGAATAAGTTTCGTCAACAATCAACTGAAGTTACCACAAACAAAAGCACGGTGGAGTTTAGCAAAGACCTCTCCATACACGCGCAAAATGGGGATCTCACACTTGGTGCGGCAGGGCTATCAAGTGGTGGCGAGATGCATTTGACATCAGATAATGGGAAGATCAAGTTTCTCACCAACAAGGATCAAGATTTTAAGGATACGTATCAGCGTAATGAAAACCTTGTGTGGTGGAGTGAGGGTGACGAAGGTTACCTTAAGGAGACCATCGAGCATGTCACCATAGATGCTAAGGGTGGCATGAAGCTTGATGCAGGCAATGGCTTTGTTGTTGAATATGAGGCAACCGGTGATTTAGACAAATCCCTTGAGCAATTGTCACACTCTCCAGGCTTGGCATGGATCAAGCAACTGCGTGATGATCCAGAATTATCCAAGCAAGTTGATTGGCAAGCAGTAAAGGCTGAATTTAAAGATTGGGATTATAAAGCCCAAGGATTGACAGAAGCCGGTGCGGCTATCGTGGCATTGGCTGTCACGGCGGTTACGGGTGGAGCAGCCTCGGGCGCTGCCAGTGCCATTACCGGTGCTTTGGGGCTTGGCTCGAGCACCGCCATGAATGCGGCGATACAGGCAGGTGTCCAAGCACTGATTAACAAAAGCGCTGTGGCTCTTGTCAATAATCGCGGCAACATTGCCGGCGCCTTGCATGAGCTTGGTTCTTCCAAGAATATTCTCAGCATTGTTTCGTCGATGTTGACAGCGGGCTTAACCAGCCAAATAACGGAAATGGTTGGTGTTGGACAATCTTTGCCAAAAACCGCTCCTTTTGTCGATCGTATCGCCCTTGAAGCGGAAAAGAACCTGATCAAAGCCGCTATTGGCACAGGCGTGCAAACGGCTCTTGAGGGCGGCTCTCTTGACAAGAACTTTTTTAACAATCTGCGCATCGCCCTGTCTGATACGGTTGGCAAATCGTTGGCAGAAGAAATCGGTACCGCCAAGGCAGAAGGCAAAATAGATACGGTCACTCAGATCGTTGCCCACGCCGGTCTTGGCTGCTTAAAAGGCGCGGTTGCGAGTGGCGCTTGCTCTGCCGGTGCTATCGGCGGGGCTGTGGGTGAAGCCACAGCCATGCTCCAGTTTCAATTGTGGGTGCAAGGCATTGTGAAAGAGGAAATGGGGGATCTAAACGGTCGCACCCCAACTCCGGAAGAGGAAGCGCGTATAAACGCAAAGATTGATGCGCAGTTTGCTGACTTTAGAGACCACACCATTGATGTCGCACGGGCTGCTGGGGGCGTTGCCGCTGCCCTTGCCGGTGGCAATGTTGATGCCGGTGCTGATGCCGCAGGCAATGCCGCTGCAAATAACTACCTCAGCAGTGCTCAACAAGCTCAGATGAATAAAGAATTAAAGGAGTGTCCTGATCTTTTATGTGAAGCAGCAGTGTCTGCGAAGTGGTCTGCGATTAGTACAGGGCAAGATATAAGCTTTGGGGCTGGTATAGTAGCTGGTGTACCGGCCGAAATATACGATACGCTTGATGGTTTTTTGCAAATAGCCAAACATCCCGAAGAGACTTTGAAAGCACTCAAAGATTTTTTCAGCAGTGGTGAGATTTTGGCGACAATTGGTCGGACCCTTGGACAGTCCTATGTAGATCGCATTAATAAAATGGAGGAGGAATATGAGCGAGCCGGTGCTGGTGGATCCTTTAAAGCTGGACTTGAATTTGGAAAATTATTGACTGAAACAGCATCCCTAATGACAGGAGTTGCTGGAGCAGCCAAGGGAGCCATAAAGCTTGGCGAAAAGGCTTGGATTAAATTCATTGCTAGGAAAGATTTTGCCCAATTCGCTTCCAAGAAAAATCTTGCAGAACTTGCAGCTCAAGGAGATCCTGACAAACTAGCTGCTAGGAAAGAACTAACTAAACTCGCTGCTAAAGAAAAAAAGCTTTGGTTAAAAAAGAAACCCACTAAATTTACCGATAGCAAATTTGGACAGACCTACACAGTTTATCGGAGAGACGATTTGTTTGATCCTAACAGAATTTCTTACTGGATGGTAAAAGGGGAAAAAGTGTGGGGCACTAATATTGATAGAATGAAAGCAAGAAGAGCACCTATAGGATATGATGGTAAGTCTGTTGAGTTGCATCACCTAAATCAAACCCCTGATGGACCCTTAGCAGAAATGAGCCATGAATTTCATAAAAAATATACTTCTGTTATTCATGCTAATCCAAAAACACATCAATCGCTCATAGAGAGAAAAAAGTTTGATAAGCAGAGAGAGGAATATTGGTATAAACTTGCTAATGGGTATGGAGAACAAAAAAACAGTAATTTAGGAGGAATAATCGATATGAAATGGGGCATTATAGGTCTAGATTTTAACAGATGGGGACAGGAGCACCGGCAGTAATGCTCTACGATTGATGAAAAGAGAAAAAACAGAGACTTATAAAATAATTTATGGAGAATAATTGATGAAAACCTATACCTTAGATGATGTTGCAGTCTTAATTGATAAGGTTAATAAATATGATGATGATATTATCAATTTTGGTACTGAAAAAAATGCGGTTGATGATCTTGTGATTGAAAAGGCAGAGAAAGCTTTGGATTTAAAATTCACATCGTCTTACAAAGTTTTTTTAAAAAAATATGTAGGAGGGGAAATTGGTGGTGAAGAAATTTATAGCCTTTATGGAGATTGTGGGGAAGGTATTCCTGCTGGTGATATTGTTTACCAAAACTTACTCGATAGAAAAGATGGTTTTGCGACACCAGAACAGCTCGTTGTGAGTTATGATCTTGATGAAACCTTTTATTTTGATTATACGCAGTTTCGGGATGGAGAATGCCCACTTTATGTCAGGCTTCCATCTGAAGATTGCGAATATTACGCCAGTAATTTTTATGAATTCCTTTGTAAAAGAATTAAAGTACACGCGGGAGAAGAGATACCTGATGGTGACCAACCGATTGAAAAGATTGAGAACACTCCCACTCCGCAACCCGTACCTTTTTACAAGAGTTTTTGGAAAAAACTATGGAAGAGGTGAAATTGATAGAGGAAATATGGAGCGTTTATAACGCAAGTTTTGAGGATCATCTATGAAAACCTATACCTTAGATGATGTTGCAGTATTAATTGATAAAGTGAATAAATATGATGATGAGATTATCAATTTGGGTAGTGAAGATGATGAAGAGAATGAAACAGATGATTTACAGATTGAAAAGGCGGAGAAAGCTCTCGGCGTACAATTCACATCCTCTTACAAAGTTTTCTTAAAAAAATATGGAGGAGGAGAAATTGGTGGTGATGAAATCTTTAGCCTTTATAAGGAGTGTGGAGCAGATATCCCTGGTGGTGATATTGTTTTTCAAAACTTAAATGATAGAAAACGTGGTTTCGCAACACCAAAACAGCTTATCGTTTGTGATGCTGCTTTTGGTGAAACCTTTTATTTTGATTATACGCAGTTTAGGGATGGAGAATGCCCACTTTATGTCATGCTTCCATCTGAAGATTGCGAATATTACGCCAGTAATTTTTATGAATTCCTATGCAAAAGAATTAAAGTACACGCGGGAGTTGAGATACCTGATGGTGATCAACCGATTGAAAAGATTGAGAACACTCCCACTCCGCAATCTATCCCTTTTTACAAGAGTTTTTGGAAAAAACTATGGAAGAGGTGAAATTGATAGAGGAAATATGGAGCGTTTATAACGCAAGTTTTGAAGGTTTTGATGGTTCCTTTTCCCCCCTTATATATTTTTTTCAATCAAAAATAAAATAATACATATAAGCGGCACCCCCAAAGTCCCCCAAAACTAATGATGGGGAGTGCTTTGAAGGCTCACTGTTATATTGTTTAATGTTTTATAAGATTTCCAAATTGCTTCAGTGTGATGTCTTATGACTTTTCACTAAAGGATGCTGTTCATAACGTATGATAGGTCTACTGCCTTGGGAGCTATTGTCTCCAGAGATTTTACGAAAAACCGTCATCGTTTATTCCACGCTCGATACGGTCATAGGTAAATTGATCATCTTCATTAAAAGCCGTTAGATAAAAAGCACGGTCTGTTTGATATTCCTTACGTTCCAGATTGGCTAAAAAACCAGACAATTCATCACGCACCATTAAGAGACCACGGGGGTTTCTTTTAAGAGTTCCCTAAGCTTTTCGACCATGACATCATTGATAATAAAACGTCGTTTACCAAGAGTATCATCATTATTTTTACGAGTAGAAACTAAGCGGTGTGCAAAGTAATTATGCCAATCATATTCGCAATATTAGAAAAATAATAATTTATCATTATTTACTGATACAGAGCGCAGTATTGTGGAAAATAATTTGCTTCAATTACCAAATAAATAGAAATACAGTTGATTAAGGAAATTTTTGCTTTGTATGAAGCACACGTAAAATACGCACAACGCCATTTGAAATATCATAAATCATGATATAATTTGAATGTACAATAAGTTCACGTGTATTTACAATTCGTCCTAAACGACCAAGAGTAGGAAATTTAACAAGTTTTTCTACTTTTTCAGATAAAAGTTGATCAAACTTTAAGGCAGCAGAAGGATTATCTTGTGATATGTATTCACGGATCTTTTTGCGGTCAACGTGTGCTACTTGTGTCCAAATTAGCTTCATAAAGTTGATCTATCGAGTTTACTTTGTGTTTTTAAGCGCCATTCCTTTGCTTCTGCTTCGATTTCTTCAGAAGATATTATATCACCTGCATTAGCAGAGTTTATCCCTAATTGAACTTGTTCCCGAAACCATAAATCGTATGCACTTTTTTCTTTTTGTTCTTTTACGATATCGCGCATATAATCGCGCAATAATTGTGCAGCAGATCTATCACACGCCTTTGCTGCTTTGGAAAATTCATTTTTTAATACATCATCGACGCGAAAGGTAAATGTCGTCTCAGCCATTTTACGACCACTTAATGTGTTACAAAGTAGTTCTAATGTAATGTATTTTTACTATTTCTTCAATAGCTACTGTTAAAATAGATATTTTATATCTATTTTGCATTTTCATAGGGTTGAAAGGGATGCCCATAAATTAACGGGCTCTGATAACAACCCAGACAAAAGAGCCAGACCGGTTTCAATGCCCTCACAAATGACCAGATGTTTTGGATTGGCTTGACTTAAATGCACTGCGCCACCCGTTACAGATCCCAACATGGCTTTTTCTGTTTTTTGGTCTGTTTTGCAGCCATTGGCTTGTAAAAAGGTCCTATGAATAGCAAAGGAGCCAGCACCCTTAACAAGAGCCACCAACGCGGGTAGTGTCATTCCTAATGGGTGCGCGCGGACAGTTGTCGTGAAAGCGTAAATCAGCAGGCAAATCACATGTAATACCCCGCATGCGTAAATAGGTTTCTGCTAAAGTATTTTTGATTGGTTGGTTTTGTTGCCAAATTGCTTTTGCTCTCTCTGCTTTCTTTTTTGCTCGTTTGAAATCAGCACAAAACTGTTTAGATAAAGAAGGGGCGTGATCATAAGCTTGTTTTCCAAGCAAGCCAATTCTAATGAGCGCTTGTATGATCTCTCTAAAAGAGCAGCCAGCATAACAGTAGAGTAAAAGACGCCCATCATGTCCATTGGCAAGGGATAAGCTAGGTAGCCTATCATCATGAGCAGGGCAACGGGTCCATAACGCCCACGCCAAACCCTCGGCACAGCACGTGTAATGCTCTGCACATTCGTAAAAGAACACATCATTTTAAATCCTATAACGTTGTGTCATAGGACGGATTGTGCACTCTTTAGGGTGATGAGCTTGAGAAAGCCTTGTCCATCCTTACGTGACAAGGTTTTCTTTTTATGCCGCGTCGTTATAACGTTGCTTTTTTGCTTGCTCGATGACATTCAAAAGATCCGATTGTAACCAACGCGATAAAAAGCCAAATTTTAAAGGTTTTGGAAGAGAGCCATTGGTAACATGACGGCGGAATGTTGAGACACTCATATGAAGCAATTTTGCACTTTCACGGTCTGTTAAAAGAATATCATTTTCTGTCATACTAAAATCCTTTCACTCTCAAAAAATGGTAACAAATCATAACTATTTATTAACCACATTTTGGTTCATTTTTGAAGGTATTTTATTTATAGAAAACAATATTTTATCATACAGTTTCTGATGTGATAAATTATGAATCTTATTGAGAAAGAATGAGAGACAAGAGAGTTAAAGTTATCCACAGATAATGGGGTTATGTACCCCATATTTTAGGATTGACCGGTGACATAAGCCGCCCATTTATTCATATAGACACGACGCTGTTCTAGATAATCAGTGCGACGATAGGCACGCTCTACTTTACCGCCGACCGTATGACTTAGAATGGTTTCAGCGACCTCATAGGGAGCATCGGTTGTTTCTGCTAGCCAATTGCGTAAACTAGAGCGAAAACCATGGGGGCAGGCTTCAAT
>NZ_JBHILU010000025.1:0-10001 GCF_042193495.1 Bartonella sp. TS82HLJMH
TTTTTATTGAATCATAAAAAGCTATAGACATCAATACGCCCTTACACATCTTTATATACTTTGAATCTTGTTGCTAAGCCCCTGCTTGCCGCGTCTGGGCACCACCTTCTTTTTTCCTTATTTAGTATCTTTTTTTATTATATTTTTTAAATATGAGGGATTCGTAAATAAAGATTAAGAAATAGGATTTTGTGACATGCCTCTCAATTATTGCGAATCAGTTTAGGGCATAATCAACTTCTTACTTAAATAAATCCGAATACGTACCTGTCCTATCAAAATGGACGCACTCTTCATCAACTATATAAATTAATAACCAATCGGGTTCTATATGAAGATCTCGACAAAGCTTCTAATTCCCTTGTAATGCATGATCATTTAAAATAGATAGCAATTGCTTCTTATGAATTAGACGTTGCATAACTTCTGTGAGCTTTCGCATATCTTTTCCACGCTTTTTTGCTCGTTTTACATCCTTTTTAAACTTTCCTGAATAACTCACTGAACGCATGATCAGATATCCAGTTGCTTAATCAAATCAGCAATATTTTCAGCATAAAAAACATCTTCATTGCTATCGGTTTTATGAAAAATTTCAAGCGTTTCTTTATTGAGTATCTTATTATTTTCAACGTACACACGAATAAAATCACGTAAAATTGAGATGCTGGACGGTGTTTTATTTCAGCTATAGCCATAAATGCGCTTTTTAGATTTATATCTACTTTAGCTGCTATAATCACTTTTTTCACTCATAATATTTCCTCTTTAAGAATTTTGATGATTATACATTATTTAGCTTAGTTAAATAATTTAACTTAGTTAAACATAGTGTAACTTATCATTAATATTAATTTCTTTTCTTAAAGAAAAAGTTTTTCAACTATTAGTTATCCACTTTTTGAGGTGTGAGAAGCTATTCTCTACGGCGTCCACAAAACGGGAAAAATCTATTACAAACATAAAGACAATAAAGGCAATCAATTTCATGATGCGTGACATCATCTTTAAACCTTGATAGGTTTCTATCATCTCGTGAAGAAGCTGTTGTTCTTTTTCTGTAAGATCTTTATCTTTGGTGCTTCGTTTCTTGACCATCTTTCCAACCACATAAATGGGCTCCCTGCTTGTTATGCTTCAAAATATCTCTTGCAAGGTTGGAACTGATGACCGCAACATCCTTATTATCCAAATAAATGGGCAACCAGCCACCACAAGAAACAGACCTATTTGCCGCGCACCCAACGAGAAAGTTCAGAGCGCACACCAGCATCACTTTTTTGATTAACTTCATTTTCTACCTCAAGCCGCGTTGTTGCTGTCTTTAAAGCATTCTCTGTTTGCTTTTGCCGTTCGCTTTGCTTGCCAAGGTGAAACGCCTTGGCTAAAGCCATAAAAAAAACGGCTAAAGCCGCTGTAAACATAAGAGAATATTTCTTGAGCCAAAAAATCATAAGCGTTGCTCCCGAAAACGCTTGGCGACAATCGCTATGCCCGTTACAGCCGCTAAAACCATGATGCCTGCTAATGCCCATTGAATGGGACCATTGCCTGCTAACAAGCCACCAAAACCTGAACAAGACCCTATAATCGGGGCAAGTGCTTCTATTTTAAGAAGTCCGGTTGCCGTTTTCGTTTCTAACCTTTGATAATTCGAAGAAACATAAGCCCCTTTTGCCCATAATCCTGCTTCTGCTGCTCGACAGTTGGCTAAATCCGCAAGAGGCTTCCCACCGACCTTATTCCATTTCTGTAATTCAACAGGTACGGCTTCATAATCGCCTTGATTAAGCTTCTTCAACAATGTTGACTTGCAAAAAGCAGCTGTTCCCACGTTATAGCAAAACGAGACCAATGCCGCAAATTGGCAATCCGTTAACGAAACCGTGACCGATTCCTCTACCGTCTTCTCAAATTGCTTTAAGTCTTCACAAAGGATTTCTTCTGCTTGCTCTTTGTTAATACACATGCCTTTTTTGACGAGGGGGTGACCCGCATTACTGGTGTGACCATAACCAATCGTCCAAACACATGCCGTATCTCTGTAAGCCTCTAAACGCAAACCTTCCCATTATTTGATAAGTTCTAATCCTTCTTTCGATATCTTTCTCATCTGACGCTCCATAAAAAAAGCCCCACATAAGTGGGGCGGCATAAAATGATGTTCTAATCAATCTAGCGCTAATTATAATAAAATGGATCGCTACATCCACAGGCGCCTATTTTTTCATCTTCGACATAACGAGAATGGGCAAAGTTCCGCACAAGATGATCATTGTTAAAGCCACCAGTCCAATCGCCTCCTCCCAACATAACATTTATGTCTACACATAAACTGCTTCCTTGTTCCCCTGTATGCCATTTAGTCACTGGATAACAACCAGACAAAAATTGCCACACATAACCGTAACCATCCTCACAACCGATATACGAAATCATCCGTCTATTGTTTGTATCAACGTGTCCTCCAGATGTCTGAGGAGAAGGCGCTTGATTGCCTGTAATACTGGTTGTTTGATTACTTCCATACATACATGGCGAGAACTCATCACTCGTCAAAAATCTCTTATTAACAGACCAAAAATCAAATGCATGATCCTCATAACTACGATTGGTCGTAATCGGAATACCGTATGCCGACTTTGCATTTACACCTGTCCCTGATTGAAGATAAATATCAACCCAAATATTATGCCACGGATTGTAAACCATTCCCTCTAGGCCACTACGTGGATGGTGATTTAAACACCAAACAGAATTGGGCAAAACATTCCCCGCTTGATAACCCGATAAGAGATGACCTTCAATCTCACCAACATCCGCACATAGCGTATGAAATCCGCCAATCTTTTCAGAATTATCCTCTGTATAGCCATCAGGAGCCGTCGGATTTTGCGAAATTTTAAAGGATATCTCATTCGTCTGATCTTTTAGGATGAGATATGTATATAATAATCCTTTCCTGCTTCAAGATCTTCGTCAAAAGACATCCTTCCACGCCCTGGAACGCGGTAAAAGAGGTACCTACCCCCATTCTCACCACCATGATAAAAGCGAAAACATGCCCCTTTATTGATCACAAGACCTTTTCTATTTTTCGGATCGGCTTCCAGAATTCTGTGATGCTGATCAAAACGCACATTCTCTAAAAAATAAGTGGAAAGAAAACCTACTGTTGCCTTGTTGGTGAGCTGATCAACCATTAGATTCAACGTCTCATCCGCTTGAATAAAGAAGAGCACTATTTTGACTCCCTCCATCATTCGTGCTTTTTGTTCAACTAACTCTTTAAGAATGGGTAGGATGCTTTGATGATCGCTTTTGCAAAGATTTTCTTGTTTGTTGACGTTTTCTTTCATTCTCAAAATGAGTTATCATGGCCCGTTCCTTCTTGCTCGCTTTGCTTAGACCAAAAGTATCATTGTTCATAAATTGCTGATATCCAGCTATCATGAGATCGGTTAGGAACGAATCACTTTTCGGAGGTTGTGTAAAATAAATCCCCTTTGAATCCTGCAATTTATATCGAAAACCTGCTTTTTTCATGCACTCATATACTGAAGCAAATTCACTTGCATACGAATTCATATCACTAGAAGAAGCATAAACCGGTTTCCAGCCACATTTTAAAAGTGATTGTTCGATTACAGCCCGATCTGCTTTAGGCTTTTCCCATAAAACCAAAGTCGATGGGGGAGGATTGCCTAACTGACATCCAGCTGTACTTAAGAGAGCCATGCTGCTCAATAGTTTTAAGATTTTTTTCATTTTTCCCCTCCTCCATAGTTTTTTCCAAAAACTCTTGTAAGAAGATGTGAATTTCAAACCAAGAGCTTTCTCCGCTTTTTCAATCTGTAGATTATCAGCCGCATTTTCTTCAGTACGAAAATTGATAATATCATCATTATATTTATTAACTTTATCAATTAATACTGCAACATCATCTAAGGTATAGGTTTTCATAAATCTTCCCCTGCATACTCTTTAATTCTTTTACAGAGAAATTCATAAAAATTACTTGCGTAATATTGGGGATCATCAAGTGGAAACTTAAGATAGAGCGGGCACTCTCCATCCCGAAATTGAGTATAATCAAAGTAAAAGGTTTCACCAAAATCAGTTGTGCAGATAACAAGTTGTTTGGGATTCGTAAAGCCATCTCTTCTATCGAGCAAATTTCGGTAAACAATATCACCAGCAGGAATACCAGCACAGATTTCATAAATACTGAATATTTCTTCACCTCCAACTTCTCCGCCTCCATAATTTTTTAAAAAACCCTTATAGGAAGAGGTAAATTGTAAATCGAGAGTATTCTCAGCTGTTTTAATCCTTACATCATCAGGGGCATTATCTTTAGTACCAAAATTAATAGCATGACTATGCATATCAATATATTGTGCAACATCCGATAAAGTATAACTTTTCATAAATTTTTCTCCATAAGTCACAGCGTGTTTCTACTGATCAATATTTCTCTACCATAGCCAATGGAATTGGGATTACATTGATAGAATCATAAGGGATATTTTCTTGAAGGAGCTCTTTTCTCATCTGTGTCTGTAAAATCATCTCGCATTTACAATATATGATATAATTAAAGGAGGTGATCATTAAAGTTTAGAGAGCGCCTTTTAGGGACATTACTCTAATATTTGCAATAATTACTTTTTCTTTTTTTCCTACTTAGAAATTTTTTTTGAAATCCAACAAATAACTTTTCTGATAAAATTTGTCTTTGGATTCATAGGAGAAAGCAAACTCCTGCCTTGATAAAATGAGTAGAGAACCTCAACGAGAGGACTATCTTGTTCTTGTGTCACAGGATGTAACATAATAGGCCTACAATCGACTCCAATAGGAGCTCTTCCTGATGCCATTCTTTCCACATTTGTACCTGTTATTATGTGTCCTTTTTCTTTCCAAGAAGAAACTGTTTCAGGATCAAACAGTTCATCTTCCTGATAAACTTTTTGACCTTTAAATGCCACAGGCTCAGCTGCCCCCATACTTTTTTTCTTTATCCATTTCATGATTCATAATCCCCTCGATTTTTTCAAAATAATCAATTTATTCTTTGTTCTAAATAGACTTAAATAAACTCTCCTTCCAAGAGCGAGGTTATTCCTCGCTAGAAAGCTCTGAGTGATTATCGAAATCCTTTTGCCACCTGTTTAATCAAAGCGTAGCTCACTTGCTTCATCTTTGCTACTTCTTTGGCTAAAGTTAATGCACGTTCAAGATGAAGCTGTTGGATGCTCTCGTCAAAGCCTAGGTGATCCCCTGCCGTAAAGCTTTTCTGATAAGATTGCAAAGTTTCATCATCACCCAACAAAGCAAGAGTGCCAAGATGAAGCAAAGCATAATCCGTATCGTTTGCTTTAGACGTGGCGCCTTTTTCCCAAGGAGCAGTGCCATAATCAGAGCGAAGTCTTTTAGAAAGGTCAATGTCTGTTACCGCCCATTCTAAAGCATCATCAAGCGCCTGTGTTAAACGATCCGCAGTGACTTCTGGTTCAAAGATTTCTAATCCCTTGGCTTCAAAATTAAGCTGTATATCTGGAATATCTTCCGTGTGGGTAAGATCAATGAATTTACAAGCGGTGGAAAGAATGCCCGTGCTAATCATAAAGGCGCTATCAAATTGCGGACAATCTTTGGCAATTTCGTCGTTATAAAGAATATCTACTTCACGATCAGCCAATTGATAGCTTGCCATATGGTCATTCTCATTGATTTTCTCGGTTGACCAGCCTAAGCTTTTTAAAAGTGCATGAGCACTTTCCATGGTGAGACGATCATCAGTGTCATCCGCTTCATCCACTTCCTCTGCCACTTCAACAGCAATAGTTTTGGAAGCAACAGATGCTGTTTGCGGATCCAAGCTCAAAATCGGTGCATTTTTCGGAAAACCTGCTCGATAACCCCGTGCAAGAGTGAGGAGATTATCAATTCTATATTTTGAGATTTCTTCCACAAAACCTAAAGGATTTCCCTTTCTAAAATTCTCCTTATAAGATTTGAGCTTTTCAACATCCCCAATCAAAACAAGCGCAATAAGGTGACGCGCTACAAGATCAAGTTCACTGTCTGGGGGAAAAGCTACATAATCATAAATGATTTGATTCACATTTTGCCGACCTGCCCATTCAAGAATATCCGCACTGATCTGCTTTAGCTTGCCTTCATCCAATTCAGTACTAGAAACTGTATAAACTTCTTCTGCTTCTTTGAGGGCTATATATTGAGGCATATTATAGAAAATCTCTCTATGAGCCGTAGAAAAACTAAGTGTTGAAAGGGAAGCCTTAAATGCAACAATCGGCTCTTCTTCATCACTTTGAAGGTTATACATTATATTGATGATACGGTCTTTACTTATAAAATAAGCATTGCGATTGTAGTTTTTATCACGATAAACTGTCCAACCCATTTCTTTTAATTGCTCTGCAGCTTTATTGAAAGTAATCAAAACTTGTGGACTAAGATGTGCTTCTGCTGCCTCTCGCTCATTAAGGATTTTCAGATGTTTTTCAGCAAATTCAACGGCATGGTTAACATGGGTTTCCAGTTCTTTATCAAGATTTTGCAAATGCTCAGGAATCTTACCCACCGCAGTGGAATCTTGATAAGATTTTAGGATATCAATTTTACCTGTCAATGCTAAACAAACCAAATGCCAAATCACAGCTGGATAATAGCTATATTTTTGGATAAGCGTTTTGCTTTCGATCGATGCTTGTAAATCTTGGGCACGCGCCCATTGTATTATCCGCTCAGAGATTTTTGTCAACTCTTGCTCATTCAATATCTCTACACAAATATCAATTCCTTTATCAAAACCGCTAAAAATCCCTCCCCCAATTGTGTTAAAAGACTTATAAATATCCGTAGGTCGTATCCAATTATATTCTCCCCTATAGTGAATATATTCGCAAGCTACAGAAATCTCTTCATTAGATATTTCAGCTTCGAGATGAATATTGTACTGATCATAGAGATGTACAAAGCCAAAATCTAACTTAATAAAACGATCCGGCAAAACCAACCACATTTTCCCAAGCTCTGTGGAAAACCACCCTTGAATTTTAAAAATGCGAGTTGCTGCTGTAAGACTCATCGACCTCTGTTTAGGTTTTTTACGCGCTAAAGTGTCATCTAACTCCCCGTTTTTATAAGCTTGCGCAAAAAGAATGAGGCGCTCAATCCACCCTATTGTTTTGTAAGCTGCAAATTCTGGTACATGTAATTGGGGTGTAAACTTAGAACTTTTTAAAGCCTCAATATCACCAAGTAATGCTTCTGCAACAGCAAAATGATTAGCAGCTTCTTCATGTAATTTTTTTTCAATATCTTGTGCTTGCGCCCAAGCAATAACCCTATTTAAAGATTCCTTAACATGGCTTTCTGAGAGATCTGAAGCTGTAACATCGAAATCCTCTTTCGCAGAAAACAGCGTATATTCATACTTATCTTGTGATACTTCACCACTAGCATATTCCCAAGCAAGGCAATAAGCAGCAGTGGTAAGATCAGCTGATAACCGAAATTTTCCACCCTCCTCTCCATAATCTACAACATCATAACTAATGCCTACAATGCGATCGGGAAAATGATAATGCGCAAACATACTACCATCTTCAGCACGGTAAGATTCCCAACCAAGTCCTTTTAAAATTTCTGTTACATCTTTGGTTCGCATCGTCATGCCCCTGCGTGTTCCATAATTCTTTTACAGAGAAATTCATAAAAATTACTTGCGTAATACTGGGGATCGCTAGGTGGAAATCTAAGATAGAGCGGGCACTCACCATCCTGAAACTGAGTATAATCAAAGTAAAATGTCTCACCAAAATCTGTTCTATTGACAACAAGCTGCTGTGGTTTTGCTAAACCATTTTTTATATCTGTTAAGTGATAATAAACAATATCACCAGCAGGATTATCTTCAAAACTTGCGTTATAAATGCTAAAAATTTCATAACCTCCAATTTCTCCTCCTCCATAATTTTTTAAAAAACTTTTGTAGGACGAGGTGAATTGTAAACCAAGAGTTCTCTCAGCCTTTTCAATCAATATATCATCAGGTGCATCCTCTGCAGTGCCAAAGTCGATAACATCCGGATATTTATCAATTAATACTGCAACATCAGCTAAAGTATAAGTTTTCATAGATGATCCCCCCTAAAAAATATTAATGATGCTTTCATTCTTGAAAAGAGAAAATAACGGTGGTTTAACATTGCAATTCGGAAGTAAAACCACCATACAAAGAAATTTACTTCAAGTTATCTCTAATCCTTTTACAGAGGAATTCATAAAAGTTACTTGCGTAATACTGGGGATCGCTAGGTGGAAGTCTAAGATAGAGCGGGCACTCACCATTCTGGAATTGAGAATAATCGAAGAAAAATGTCTCTCCGAAATCGGTTCTACTAACAATAAGTTGCTGTGGCGTTGCAAAACCATTTTTTCTATAATTTAAGTTTTTATAAACAATATCATCACTACGAACAATCTCAAAGTTTGTATCATAAACGCTACATATTTCCTCACCACAAATTTCCCCTCTTCCATAGTTTTTTAAAAAACTTTTATAGGAAGACGTAAACTGCAAACCGAGAGTTTTCTCTGCTTTTTCAATCAGCGCATCATCAACTGCTTCATCTGTAGAGCCAAAATCAATACTATCGCTATATTTATCAACTAGTACTGCAACATCAGCTAAGGTATAGGTTTTCATAGATGATCCCCCTAAAAGTGATTAACAATTCTTGCATTTTTGAAAACAAAAAAGGATGACGGCTTTAACAGTGTATTTCAAAAGGAAACCGCCCAACAAAAGCGTCATTCCAAATTAGCTATAATTCTTTTACAGAGGAATTCATAGAAGTTATTTGTATAATATTGTCATATTTGTTATGAGAAAGACCTTGTCCATTGGGGTGAACAATATCAATCAGCGGCACACCATTGCCAGCTTTTCCCACCGTGGGGCGGAAAACAGAGCCAACCCCATCAGCTGCTTTAATCCCTTGGCTTTCTTGTGCGACAGGACTTCGCGCTCCAAGCGCTTGTGCTTGCAACAACAAAGGCTGAAAAGCTAAGCAAAAACTTAAAACAAGTGAAAGCCCCTTATGGATCCCCCGCTGCAAAACACAAAGAACGTGCTTTCCTCGCTTGTATCCATATCCCAATCTATGCTTTTGATCCTTTAATCCCCGCATCTTCAGCTCCTCATAAAATTCTTTATCTCTTAAAAAAAACAACCCATATGGGTGTAAACAGCGCAGCGATATTTTTACCGCCCCTTTGCTCTAAAATCTCAATAATGCCCGTACTTGAAATAACCCTGTCGAATTTCCCTTTTCTCGCACTGTTGATTGGGTTAAAATATTCGAATAAGATACATCAACATCCGTAATGTCTCCGGTTGCATGGAAACCAAGAGTTGCCCCAACGAAGCACCCGCCAAAACTGTTTTTGCTTACATCATTGGCCACGGCTCCCAGATCAAGCGCCATATAAGGGGAAAATTGGCTCATAAATTTACGCCCCATTCTCGAAGAAAAACCTGGCAACAACAGCGATAATTCATTGCGCCAAAACGCTCCATTATTGCCGTAATAAATCGCCTCACGCACCCCGCGCACAGAGGAACTACCACCAAGCGATATTTGCTCTGAACTAAACAACGTGTCGGGTGATAATTGTCCTGAAAACAGGGTGTTATAGCGAAAGTTATACTGATTTAGCGAAAAAGGACGCACGTAGCCTAGGGAAAAAGACAATTTGGAAAATTGCCCTTTGGGTGCATTTTTTGTTGCATTCTCTTGCTCTTTATCATCATAAGCGCCAAGAATTGCCAAACCCTTATGAAACCCTATATGTGCGCTTAATTCTCCTCCAAGCCACTTGCGCGAATGATCAAGCTCAAAGGTTGCAATAGCCAATTTACGGCTGGAAACATCAACCCGACTGCCCATAATAAAATTATCAGA
>NZ_JBHILU010000026.1:0-9229 GCF_042193495.1 Bartonella sp. TS82HLJMH
TGAATAATATAAAAAATTAGCAAAGGGGCTCCTGATAAACCAAGGTAAGCGAGGCGGCTTGTCTTTTTCTGTAAACCAAAATGGAACCTCTTGAGGCTTGGAAATGCCCACTATTCGGTCAAATTCTTCATGACATTTTTTTAAGCTATCCCCACTCAAACCTACACACTCTTCGTCTATAGCTCTCTTTCGCCTTTGCAAGTGACCTTCAGAAGAAGAAACATCCCGTTTTTTACGAGAAGAAAGACCTTCTGATGACGCTGGACCTATAAAATGTTCATGCGCTTTTAAAGAACAGGGTTGTATACTTGCAAAAGAACGCCAAGGGTCTAGATTGCGTTCATAATCCATGCCCCGTAAAAACATCCCCCGAAAATCAGGAACACTAAACGTCTCAACGCCATCCCCTTCTCCCCACGTCGTTCCTATGACACAAAATAAATCCCAATAAACATACCGTGAATAAGAACTTCCATCACATGGCAACCAACCATCCGGCAAGCGTTCCATTGCAAACGGTCCTATCAGACCGGAGGGTAAGCGTTTTAAGGGAGAAACTTTACCCCTTGTCGGATTGAGAACTTGCCACCCCGAAAGCTCTTCATCATACATGACTGTATAAAGACAACCATCTTGTATCTCTCCTCCCGATAAGGCTAATAAACCGGTTTCTGTCGCCTTATAAACAGGTTTGCCAACTAAATGATTCAAAGCAATTTTTGTCGCCCCAACATTCTTGCCCTTTGCTTTAAAACAAACCGATATCCCATTCTTATACTCTAAAAATGCCGATTGGCTTAGAAGCCTTATCACGCTCGTCTTTTGGTTATTATCAACCGTAACAATCCCTTCAAGCACGCCGCCCGTATCCGATAAATACTCACTTATCCTTTGCATCATAAAACGGGCGCTATTATTGACCGTGTTAGGATGCTGTCCCTCTGACCAATTAATCAAAGCATCAGCACCACCATTCTCAGATGCCGTTAAAGACCAATCATAAATCGTCGACATATGAACCTCACGTCTTGATTCCAAACACAACACTCATATTAATCGGGCGCGTCTCACTTACACCTGAACTTGCTAACGCAACATCACGCATATGAAGGTGGGAATGGGGAAAGGCTAGCTTATGATGCACGCGTATATCCTCTGCCCTCACACCCAAACGTTCAGCAAGCTTCAACCTTTGCTGGTCATTCAACACATACCCCCAGATGATCGTCATATCACCATGCCAACTCTCCTCCTGATTTTCATCATTCAAAATCGTAAAGGATTGACCCCCATGGTCATGCTTTCTCATAGCATCATTTTGTAAAGTGCCAAGATAACGAAAGCGGTCTATCTCGCGGTCATCATCAACACCTCGTAAAAAAACACCACGCAAATCGGGAACATTAAACTTCGTCCAACTATCAGCGCCACCCCACCTGATCCCTATCGCTTCATAAAGAGCAGGATAATCACTGCGCAAATAAGCCTTCCCATCACAGGGTAACCAGCCCTCTGGCAAAACTTGCATCCCAAAAATCCCTATCGTCCCCGTAGGATAAACGGGAATAACCGGTTCTTGTGATAAAGAGAAAGGCGTAGGATTTAAAACTTGCCAAGCATGATCCCTATAAATCAAGCTATAAATGCACCCCCTTTGAAGTTCACCTCCAGATAATGCACGAATGCCTAATTCCGTCGCCTTATAAACAGGTTTACCGGCTAAATCATTCAAAGCAATTGCGGTTTCCCCAACATTCTTACCCTTCGCTTTAAAACAAACTGATATCCCATTCTTATATTTCAAAAAATGCGATTTACTTTGAAGTCTTATCAACGTCGTCTGTTGTTCAGCATCAACCGTAAAAGTGCTTTCAATCACACCACTCGTATCGGATAAATATTCACGCACACGCTGCATCATCACACGGGCGCTGTTATTCACGCTGCTAGGACGTTGTCCTTTTGACCAATCTATTAAATCATCACAATAGGCATTCAAGGAGGCATTTAAAGACCAATCATAAATCGTCGACATTTTAACCTCATGTCTTAATCGCAAACAGAACACTCACATTTACTGGACGCGTCTCGCCTTCACCAGTGCTCTCCAAAACAACCTCTGGGCTTTCATCAAAAGTATGAGAACTTACAATGTAGCCTCCTAAATTCTCACGCTCTATGCCCATAAAATTCGCTAGAGAGCTCCCCCCAAACAAGCCTAGACGATAGCCCAATACATCCGTCGTATTCCCATCCCAAAAGTTTTCGTTGCTGGTAAAATGAGACATCGAAAGGCTCTGTCCTTGATGTTGGTGAGACTCGATTAAATCTGTTTGCACACTTGCAAAAGAACGCCCCTCATCAATATTGCGCCCTCCATCAACACCCCGTAAAAACATCCCTCGAAAATCGGGAACATTAAACGTCTCAACGCCATCCCCCTCTCCCCAAACCGTTCCTATCGTCTCAAATAAATCACGATAATCACGACGCAAATAAGCTTTTCCATCACAGAGTAACCAATCCTTTGGAATCCCGCGCATTCCAAAGGTTCCTATAAAACCCGTGGGATAAAGACTGCTTTCTTCTTCTAAAGGGATAGAGGTAGGATTAACAAGATGCCAATGATCTCCATTATAAACCAAGCTATAAATGCACCCTTGTTGGATTTCGCCCCCTGATAAAGGACCAACCCCTAATTCCGTTGCTTTATAAACCGGCTTGCCATCTAAAGTGTTTAAGACAATCGTGGTCGCTCCAACATTCTTACCCGTCGCCATAAAGCGCAAAACGATACCATTCTTATACTCTAAAAACTGTGAGGTGCTTGCAAGTCTTATCACACTCGTTTGTTGGACATGATCATTTGTAACAATGCCTTCAAGCTCTCCACCCGTATCTGACAAGTATTCCTTTACGCGCTGCATCATCACACAGGCGCTCGTGTTCACACTGCTAGGATGCTGTCCCTCTGACCAATCAATCAAATCATCCACGCGCGTATTATCCGCCGCTCTAAGCGACCAATCATAAATCGTTGACATGGCTATCGTATCCTAATTCTGGTAAAACGGTCCGTAAAACGCCCGCATGAATTGCGTCATCAAAGGATTATTATCATCACTCTCTTCTTCTTCCGAAGCTTCTTCTTGTGATGCTAATAATGCCCTTAAAACCTCGAGCAAGTTGTCTCTATTTCTAATGCCACCCTGCGCTACAGGGCTTGCTCTATAAGGCTGCCCCCCATACATCTGTAATACACGGTTCACAAAATCACTGGCACGCATAGCATTGTTTCCACCATTCAAGCCAACCGCATTGCTGCCAACAATTTGCGCCGCATTGGCATGGGGATTTTGAAGAAGCCGCGCGGCTCCCCCTGCGCCTTGTTGATGTGCTAAATACAATTCCGCTTCACTAGGCGCTCTTCCCAAAAGGCGGCTTAAATGATTGCGATTATCAAGCGTCAACCGCCCCATGGCATCTGCCGCTTGCATGGGGTCAAATCTATTCTGCAAACCATATTGTTTGGCGGTGCTATCGATAAATTGATACAACCCACCAGCAGAGGAACGAGGATTCCTTGCATTCGGATTGCCTCCACTTTCCACTTGCGCAACACGGTATAAATAACTCTCTGGTAAACCATAACGTGCTGCCGTTTGCCGTATCGCTTGATTAACAGAAGGACTATAACGGGTCATTTCGCATACTCTATTGAAGCACTAGGACCTAACCCTTTTGCTACAGCTCTAGAAACAATCTTCAAGCCTTCATCCGTTATCACACCGGCTTTATGCCACTTCAAAGCACTTTGAATCAATTTGGCAATTTCATTGCGCTCCATTCCTTTAACGCCAAAAGTTGCTAATTTCGCTATACCGCGCTCTAGCTCTCGTTTTGCTCGTAGCGCCTCTGGTGCATTCGGATGAAAAAATATGTTTCGTGCTAATTTTAAGCCTTGAGCTGGTATATCAGGAATACTATGTGGTACACGAACTCCATCAAAAAGAGAAATCTTAGGAATGCCTTCAAATTTGCTAAAACCCTCTTTTGCTGCATCAGAATAGAATTGCTCCTGATCTACTGCCTTTTTAAAAGTAGAAAACCGTTCCGGTCCTATCATCCTTTTAAGATTCTCAGATGCAAGATTTTGTTTTAAAAGTTTAGAAAATTCATTAATAGGGTCATCATTTTTTCTGAGTAAATCATCTAATGCATCTCTCATGCCCATCTGATAGGTATTATTTTGTTTTGTCCAATTCCCTTTAGAAAGATTTTCCTGAACTGCATCCCTTTCAAAACTCTTTTCAAGCTTTGTTCCAAGAGCTTGCCTACCTTCCTCAAAGCTATCTGCAAAGTTTTTGAATTTTGCCGCACTACCGCGTGCTGCTTTGTACGTAGGAGAGATTTCGTCCATTATTTTTACCAAATTTTGTTTGAGGACTTCGTATCCTAAAATCTTTTGGTTATCGCCATGTTTCTTACTTTTTTCGATTAAATCATCAAGAGACTGCTTAGTTTGATCTAATAACTCTATCGTAGGTTTATAGGTTATACTGCTAAATCTTCTATCATAAAACCTTCTAGGATTTATACTGAGAGGGTGTTCCTCTAAAGTATTGACAGCTTCTTTAAGAGCTTTTTGAAACCCTTTATTTTCAAAAAGTTTATTAAGAGCCGGATAATACTCTCGTCCTATCGGCGTTTGCCTTGCTTGTTCATAAAGATGATCATGCGCTTCTTTCCCTTGCTGTTTAAGCGTCCTGCTTAAAGTATCGCTATGCTGGTATGGAACAATTGTCTGCTCCATCATATCATCAAGACGTTGAACAGAACCTCCCAATCTTTTCTCATGCGCTTGTTTCAAGAGATTATAAACATCTTCATTTGTTTTAGACGCATTCCACAAAGTCTGTCGTAGTTTTTCATTAATATCTGTCAAAAATACTTCCTGAGGTTCTGAGCTAAGACGTTCCGTGATCTTTTGGGTTTTATTATCGTAAAGTTGCTTGGCAACTTCTCGCAAAGCCTTATTGGAAACCTCTTTATGAGCGGGATTAAAATAATTCCTTACAAGTGGAGGTGATTTTAAAGCATTTCCTAAACTACGAACTGCCTTAGAAATACCTATACCTCCTAAAGCAGCAACCGGCGTCAAAACTGCCCCACCAACACCACCAGCTAACGCCGAATTCACCGTATCATTGTAACCTTCTCCTGTACCAGAACCGTGTAAAGCTCCAGAACCTGCCCCAACAAGAGCTCCCCTACCTAAACCTCCTAAAGTCGAACCTGCTCGCAAAAAATTTAATGCGGGAATACCCAAAGATGCTAATGTTGGTAAAATCGAACCAGCAATATAAGCACCAGAAGACAACCATGGATGTTTCTCTTCCAAGGCTTTTTGGTAAGCGCGTTCCTTAGCTACTCTTCTGTTATAGATTTCTTCTGCTCGTTTATCACCGCTCCAATAATCCGTAAAACCCGCTTCATTCGCCGCTTGTATCTCATCACTATAACCTGCCGTGAGACCAGATATAAGGTGGCTCCAAGCCGCACGCGTCTTGCTCCAATCCTTGCCATCAAGTGGAGAAGAATCTGGTGTACTTGATTGATCTACTGTACTTTGTTGACTTTCAGAAAAAGAATTAGATAGCTTTGCAATCTCAGACGGGTCTTCAACTACGCGAAAACGCGTTCCATTTTTAGAATATACATATTGAGAAGAGGACGAAGGAAAAGTGTTAGCATGTGATCTTATAATTTTTTCAATTTCATCAGGGTCTTCAACTACGCGGAAACGCGTTCCATTCTTAGAGTATACATATTGAGAATTAATCTCACCAGAAGCTTTATAAGGGTCCATTACTATTTCTCCTTAACAAGAATTTTACCACTGGAACTATCTATAAAATAAGGCACGTTATCCTTAATAGATGCCTCTTCTAAACTCATTTTTGGTAACTGATTACTATGTTCTTGCTGTGGAGCTTTAGAATGCGGCTGTGATGTAACCTTATCAACATTCTCTTGCGTTAATGCAATGCTACTGTTTTCTAGCAAAGACAATACGTCTGATTTCATCTTACCCAAAATTTCATGGATTTTTTTCAACCTAAACAAGAGCTCTTTATGACCCAAGTTGTACTTTATCTCTCCTAAATAGCTCTTTAAGATATCAAGTTCTCTTTCTGTGAGATTTCCAAAACCTGAGGCGCCATTACGCGAATACTGTCTCATCGCTTCTAAACGATCAATACCTATACGATTTTTAATGGAATCAAGCAGTGAACTCATATCACGGTGTTGAGGAACACCCAACTGAGCTTGTATACTAGCCGCATTACCTGTAGCCCATTCACCATTTTCTTCTATATAGTTCATAAAACGTTCAATGTCATGGAGTGTATTATTACTGATAGTTTCTCTATTTTTAAGCTCTATCGTTTCTCGTAGGCGGTCCAATTCTTCTTTAGATCTAGCATCATAACCGCCGTTCGCTTTTTGTAATAGAAAAGCATTCAACGCATCTTTATTCCCAGCAATGAACCGTGCTTCTTCATCACTGTAGCCTTTGGACTTTAGATACTCGACGGTCTGGTTAATCTGCTCTCTTTGTTTATCTCCTTCATTAAGATGCTTCACACCACTTGCAAGCGCATCCCACCCAGAACCGCCTGAGGGCGCTGCCGACATACCTGCAAAAAGATCTTGAAGCTTTTTATAAAAATCAGACTGGACAAACTTTTCAAAACCAGTTCGAGTATCTACTGGAGAAGTTTGTGACTGTAGTGTTGAAGCTGCCTCTACTATAGGCGTAAGTTGTTTAATCTCCTGTGCATTAGGGAGTGGTGGATGATTACCAACACCAAATGGTATTTCTGCTTCAGGAACCACATAAGGTTCCTTCTTCTCATGATATACTCCATCCGGAACAATAGTTCCTATTTGAGAAGGCGCAAGAGAACCACTCTCAAACGGTTTATCAATAGAAATTGCACTAGGAGTAGCAGGACCTTGATGCTGCTGTATTACTTTCTGCAACATATTCATTTTTTCAAATGGTCTCTCACCAATCTTCGGAATAACCATTCCTAATAGCTTTCGACCATAGATCTCTTCACGCTTTTGGCGTTCTCTTTCTTCTTGAACTGTAGACCATCTCCTTCTATTGCGTTTTAATGTAGGTGGGAGATGTGTACTATGTTGTATTAAACCATCTGCTCCTATTCTAGACATTCTAACTAAAGGATGTTCACCTTGATCAGGAGGAATAAAAAAACGCGAAATGTTATCGACCCAAGAACTTTTTTCCATTTCTTTCTTTCCTATACACCGAATTTTTTGCCTAAAAATGCGCCAAAAGGTTTAGAAATATCAGGGATACCCATAAAACTTGTCGCAAGACCTGCTACTGTCGCAAAATTCTTCCAAGGGTCGTTGCCTTGCATTAGAGAAGATGTGTTGTTACCTGTTGTTGTACCGTAATTTCTTGCAAAGCCATGACCGGCGTTCATAAGCATATTCAACTTATTCCAACCGCTATTGTCTTGCTCTAGCCAACGTTCACGATTGGCATCGACAACTCTCTGATTGTAATTATCAAGCACACCTCCCCCCTGTATGGCATTGGAATAGGCATTGCCATAACCCTGTAAGAAGTTATTTGAGGCTCCCAACTGATTTTGATTGGCTTGGTCTATCAGTGAATTCGCTTGCATCATGCGGTCTGCATCACGATTATATTGATCTGCCATAGCACTTGTGGACAAAGCACCAAGTTCATTTGCCAATACACCTGCATGTGCACCGGACCCATAACGACCCGCACCTGCAAAAGAGCTGTTAATCGTATCTCTTACACGGTCTAAGCTATTTTGAAGGGCGGCATTAAAAGACGGATTCTGTCCAACCATACCACCAGAAGCCATATGTCTAAGATTCATGGCTGCCGACGTTGGATTATAGATTGTATTCATCAAAGAGCGATTTTGATAATGATGAGGAATACTGCCAAGACCACTAATGCCATAGTGTGTTTGATCACTTAACGGGGCAATACGAGGTCCCCCATACACATTACCCCCAATCCCTGTGTCATACATTTGATACGCATCCCTACCCCCACGCTTAAATACATTCTCCATCCAAGCAGGAGGGGCGCTTGTCTGTACCTGCTTTTGTTCTGTTGTTGCTGGTGTCTTGCTCCCCATTTCACAATTCCTTCCTGTAATAAAGCATATCTATGCTGTAACCTTGCTTGTCCAATGCACGTTTCCAACCCAAACGACCCAAGATCTCCATTTCAAAAGCGCCATTCTCACGCGCCCAATCCTCTGCAACTTGCAAATTGTCAACTTGATCAAGAACGCCCTTCCCACTACATTCACAAATGAGCGCGCGTTTCTTTCCTAAAACTGTCTGTTGTATCTGGGTCGTGACTACCGCTAAAAATCGCTCTTCATCATCCAAAACAAGCCATAACTGTTTCTCGCCCATGCAAATAGATTCAATGAGTTCTTGCAACGTAATTTCATGTTTGAAACGCTCTACATACTCATTAAAAGACGCAATGATTTCTTCAAGATAAGGCGCTATACGCTCCATATCCCAAGAACTTGTCAAAAAGACTTTTGCCATTACCCTCTACCCAAAGGACGTAAATCCACATTAAACCCCGTAATCATCGTACAAGATATTGATTTATAATGATAATTCACTGTTTTGTATGTTGAGTGAGAGTCCCGAATAACGTAAGATTCTCTCATTTCAAATCTGTTTATCTTGAATCAATCAAAACCACTATTTGCACATAACAAGTGGGATGAGCGTGTGGATCAAATTTGTATAAGAAAGGACTAAAAATGGCTCTTATGAACCGTCTTAATGCAAGGGCTGTCGCAACATTGGGGGCTGGCAAATATAATGATGGTGCTGGCTTGTTACTTCATAAGCGTAAAGATGGAGGTGCTCAATGGATTTACCGTTATACCATTCATGGTCGGCGCCGTGAAATGGGCTTGGGTGCCTTGAGAGATGTTTCTTTAAAACAAGCCCGTGAATTGGCAACTGGGTGGCGTTCTGTTCTTCGTGAAGGTCGTGACCCTATTAAAGAACGTGAAAAACAAAAGCGTGAGGCAATAAGTAATCTCCATTATTTAAAAGATATCGCGTTGGATGCTTTTGAAAGTCGTAAAGCTGAATTAAAAAATGATGGTAAAGATGG
>NZ_JBHILU010000027.1:0-8739 GCF_042193495.1 Bartonella sp. TS82HLJMH
TGGAAAGATTGAAAAGGATTCGAAAGAAGCTGTTAATGGAGGTCAGTTACATGATTACACAGAACAGCAGATGAAGATGGTTCTTGAAGATGCCAATAAATATACGGATGAGAAAGTTAGTAGTCTTGTCAATAATGGCGTTAACGAGGCGAAATCCTATACGGATATGAAGTTTGAGACGTTAAGTTATGCTGTTGAGGATGTTCGCAAGGAAGCAAGACAAGCAGCAGCTGTTGGTCTTGCGGTAGCTGGTTTACGCTATAGTGATATTCCTGGAAAATTAACAATCGCATTTGGTAGTGGCTTGTGGCGTAGTCAATCTGCTTTTGCTATTGGGGCTGGTTATACTTCAGAGAACGGTAATATTGGTTCCAACTTGTCAATTACCACTTCTGGAGGTCACTGGGGTATAAGTGCAGGGGTTAATGTGATATTAAACTAATAAACGACTAAATCCATAAAATTGATTTGCCTTTTTCTTATTTAAGAAAAGGGCAAATTTGTTATCTTCTTCTAGAGCCCTCTAAAGCTACTCTAAATGTACAAAACTCTCGTAATTATATAAAATCCGAATATAAAAAGCTTATTACAACTTTTGTTGAGAATAAAAGGCCTTAGTGGTAAAGATTTAAAAAATTGATTACTATTTTTTTGATAATTAGGTAATAAGGTTATTGCTCTATCCTGTTATTTTGATTTATTAAAAAGAGACAGTTTTAGCTTTTATTTTCGTGTAGTATTAGACGTATGCTTTATGTTGGTATCGTGATAATTTTTCATTGAAAGTCTTGTTGTTTAAATGACAAACTATCTTAAAAATAGAATAGTTAAAAATATTATGTTTTTTAATCACTTCCCTTTTTTGTAGCTGCTTCATAGTAAAATTCTAATTTCTCCAAATGGTTTTAATTTAATTACGAGTATAAAAAGCAAATAGTGCAAATTCTTATAATTCAAAATATGTCTTTTTATGTTTTAGGTATGGTTTTTTGTTGAGGGTTTGTTATGAAAAAATTATTTTGATCATATTCAAGGGAAATAGCTCAAGTTTTCATCGTTTATTTTATCGGTTGTTTGTAGCAACGTTTTCATTGAGAGTTGTGATAGTTGTTTTTTTATTGAATGCTATTCCTGTTTTGGCGAAAAAAAATGATATAATAGGACAGCTGCTTCAAGCCATGGCGAAAGCAACAAAGAACTATTCTCAAGGAAAAATACTTCTTTCAGTATATGCTAACTCTAATAGCATTGGGGCTCTCTCAAAAGGTTTTTATTTATCAAAAGCAAGTTATTTAACAGCACTTAATACAGCACAGCAATAGCACCAATAGTGGATGATTCTACAGATGATAGTGGCTATATCAATTTTCTCGTCAATACACTTTCTCTTAAGAGTAAGGGTGGTTTTAGTGAGAGATTTCTTACCGATCCGCAATTGGTTATGAACAATAACTCTACAATTACAATAAGTTCTGAAAACAACGAAGATGCCAACGATTATCGATGGATCTAATACCTTGCGACATGATTTCATTACAAGAATGCAATGATTTACAGGTATGCAACGTACTCCAAACACAAGTATTGCTTTAGGTAGTGGAACGCAAGCGGAAAAAGAATGGAGCGTTGCTGTAGGCAATATGGCTCACGCTTTGGAAAAATCAGTCTATCATTTGGTGGTGGTTTATAGCACAGTCAATCCGTCTTTGTTATCGGAGCCGGTTATATGTCAGAATATGGAAAGATTCGCTCCAATCTCTCCGCAACGAGTTTTGGTGGTCATTGGGGTGTAGGTGTTGGGCTTAATTTAATACTGAACTGATAAGCAAAAAACTTTTTTAATATGCTCTTTGCCCTTGCCTCATAAAAGCAGGGGCATTTTAGTAAAAAGCTTAAAAAAAACTACCCACGGAAAATAAACAGTCGCCTAAAAGAATGATCAATAGGCACAAAATTATACCAATTTCAAATACATCAAAGCTAAAAATGTACAACCTTTGATAGAAAATGAAATTAATTCTAATATTAAGTATTTTTTTACCTTCCTTAAATTGACTTTCACGAACTTGCCTCTAACTACCCTCTAAAGGCGCTGTAGAAACAACAGCTTATGTCTTAATTTTATTTATGTCCTAAAACACGCTGTAAAAGCAGGAACACGCAAAGGAAATAAGAAAGCTTTAGAGTTCTAGAGCATACTTTTTTTGTGTTGTTAATCTATTATTATGAAGGGGGTATTATGAAAAAATTATATACTACACAAAATCTGTGTGATTTGAGTTTTTCTCGTTCACATCATCGATCATCATTGTTTAAAGTGGCTTCGTTAGGAACTGCGGTGGCATTGTTTTTATCGAATGCTTCTCCTGTTTTTTCAGCAAATCTCGATTTAACAAAAGAATCTCTTGAAAATGTGAAGAATGCTGCCGTGGTTTATCCGCAAAGCATTATCTCTGCGTATGATTACTATGATGGTGATAAGGAAAATTATTTAACAGCATTGAATGTGGCAATGGTGCCAAAAGTTGACGCTTCTGATGACTATGCAAATTTTTTAACCAAAACCCTTTCTGGTATAAGTAATGATGATCCTATTGTGAATGTTTTGAGGACAGATGGCAAAAACTCATTGGAAAGAACATTAGATACAGGCGGGCAATATAAAAAATTGATCATCAGTTCACAGAGTGGTGAGAATACAGCGATTATTGATGCATTGAATCCTTTGCGCAATGACTCTATGGCTAGAATGCAGCGCGGTACCGGACTGCAACGTGACGTAGAGGGTACTAATGTCATATTTGGTAATGATATAACAAAGCTCGAAAAACTCCATGCAAGGAGTGATATTACTGCTCTTGGTGCCAAGATAATAGTAAACGCCTCAGATTCGGTTGCTGTTGGTTATGGTGCGCAGGTGGATAATAGCGTTACTGTTGCTGTAGGTCATTTGGCGTACGCTGTAGGTAAAAAAAGTATCGCAATAGGTGGTGAAGGTAGATGGGGTGATAACCCGACCCCCCCTGAGGGACGTACAATAGCGACGGGCGAAGAATCAATTGCTATTGGACATCGTGCTAAGGCGGACAGTGTGAAATCTGTAGCTTTTGGTGCTTATTCAAAAGTGAATGTAGATTCAGGTGTTGCGATTGGGAGCGAGTCTGTAGCTGATGTTGCTGCTGGTAAACTTGGTTATAGTTCTTTAGCTAAAGGTTCTGCAACTTCTGACAACTTTGCATGGAAAAGTACGCTAGCTGCAGTGAGTGTTGGTGATGTTAACACAAAAAAAACGCGCCAGATTGTAGGAGTGGCAGCTGGTACTGAATTTTATGATGCCGTTAATGTTGCACAGCTAAAAGCGTTAGAAATTTACGTCGACAAAGGTTGGAATTTGTCTGTTGGAGGTGAAAATGCTAAAGCCGTTGGTATAAAAGATACTGTAGATTTGTCGGCTGCAAGTGACAACCTTAAGATCACAAAAGGTACGGAAAACAATAATGTAACATTTGATCTAGCTAAGAATATTACAGTGGCAAGTGTCACTGCAGGGAACGCCTCTATGAGTAGTGATGGCTTTCTGTTTGCTGGTGGGGCTAGAATAACTGTGGATGGTATTGATGCTGGCGAACAAAAGATTACAGGAGTAGCAGCTGGGAAAGAAGCTGATGATGCAGTGAATTTTGCGCAGCTACAAGAGATAAAAAATCAAATAGCAGGAAATAGTCTTGTCAAGCAAGATGGTGGAGAAGAAGGTCGTATCACCATTGGTATGGCAACAGGTGGTTCTGAAATCAATGTTGCAAACCAATCAGGTGATGATCGTACAATTTCTGGTGTGAAGGCGGCTGTAAACAATAATGATGCTGTTAATAAAGAACAGCTCGATGGTCAGATTGCAGATGTTGTTGACACCATAAAAAGCAATAGCCTTGTTAAGCGAGAAGAAGAGACAAATCGTATCACCATTGGTAAGGAAATAGAAGGCACAGAGATTAACATTGCAAACAAATCAGGTGATGCTCGTACAATTTCTGGTGTGAAAGCAGCAGTTAAGGATGATGAAGCTGTTAATAAAAAACAACTCGATGGTGAAATTGCAGATATCACGGACAGCATTAAGGTCATTAAAGAAGCAAATAGCTTTGCAGTTCTCTACGATAAAAATGCAGATGGCATCATTAATTATAATAGTGTGACTTTGGGTGGTGATAAGGGCAAAGGGCCAGTTGCTCTCCATAATGTTAAAGATGGAGAAATTGCTAAAGATTCGCATGATGCAATTAATGGTAGCCAGATTAATAAGATATCCAAAAATGTAGCGAAATTATTTGGTGGTGGTACTGTCTTTCAAGATGGTGTTTTTTTAGGACCAAGATATAATTTATCTCATGTTGGTACCGATGGTACGGTAGAGCAGAAGATCTTCGAAGATGTTGATTCAGCTTTGACAGGGCTTGATGCAAATGTCAAGGCTGTGAATAGCCGCTTAACACATGTCACCAATGAGTTTACTCAGAAAATTGATGGTGTTTCTAAAGATTCTTTATTATGGAATAATAATGAACAAGCCTTTGTTGCACTTCACGGACCAAACGGACAGAAGGCAGAGAGCAAAATCACCTTTCTTAAGGATGGGGATATTTCTCATGATTCAACCGATGCTATAAATGGTTCCCAAATTCATTCTATGGGCAGCGAAATTGCTACTTATTTTGGTGGCAATGCCTCGTTCGAAAATGGGGTCTTTAGAAAACCGAGATATAATTTAACTACTATTGATAAAAATGGCCAGGTAAAACAGCAGGAATATAATGATGTTGGTTCAGCTTTGGGTGGACTTGATACGAATATCAGGCATGTTAATCAGCATTTAATCCATGCAATGAATGACGTTGCTACTTATTTTGGTGGTGGCGCTGGATATGATGAATCTGGTGAGTGGAGACCCCCTAGTTTTCAGGTTACCGAATTTAAGGCTGATGGCACTTCTTCTAAGCAGCCTTATAACAATGTTGCTAATGCTTTTGAAGGCGTGAATAATTCTATTACAAATATTTCTAATCAGATTGCCAATGTGACGAAAAATAGCCTTGTTAAACAAGAGGGAGGTTCTGAAGGTCTTATCACCATTGGTAAGGCAACAGGAGGAACTAAAATCAATGTTGCGAACAAATCAGGTGAAGATCGGATCATTTCTGGAGTGAAGGCAGCTGTTGCGAACAATGAAGCTGTTAACAAAGCCCAGCTTGATAAAAGTATAGAGAAGATTTCTAAGGATATTAATCTCACAACTGCTGCTGCCGTTCTCTACGATAAAGAAAACGGTACCGTTAATTATAAGAGTGTGACTTTAGGTGGAGCGGATAACCAAGGTCCCGTTGCTCTCCTTAATGTTAAAGATGGCACAATTTCCGAAGGATCGCATGATGCGATCAATGGCGGCCAAATTAATAAAATCTCTGGAGATATTGCGAATTACTTTGGTGGTGGTGCCTCATTCGAGAATAGTGCCTTTAAAGGACCTCAGTATAATTTATCTACTGTTTCTGCTGATGGTTCTGAAGAACAGAAAACCTTTACTGATGTTGGCTCAGCTTTGAGTGGGCTTGATGCAAATGTAAAGAATGTGAATGATCATTTAACAAATGTGACAAATAATTTCACACAACAAATCAATAATATTTCACAAGAAGTTAAAGGGGATGCCTTGTTGTGGAGTAATGATGAGCAGGCATTTGTAGCACAGCATGGAGAAAACAAAGAAAACAGCAAAATTAAATTTCTTGCCAATGGAGATATTACTGAAGATTCAACGGATGCAGTAAATGGTTCGCAGCTCTTTGCGACTAATCAGAATGTTAACACTGTTACAAATAATCTGACAACAATTGCTAAAAATATATCAAAGTATTTTGGTGGTGGTGCAGACGTATCTAACGGTAAGGCTCCCACTTACACTATTCAGGGCAAAGCACATAATGATTTTGGATCTGCTTTTAGTACTGTTGATAATTCTATCACGAATATACAAAATCAGATTACGAATGCGACAAAAAATAGCCTTGTTAAGCAGGAGGAAAACGAAGGTACTATCACTGTTGGTAAAGCAACAGGTGGGACTAAAATCAATGTTGCGAACAAATCGGGTAGTGCTCGTACAATTTCCGGTGTGAAGGCAGCAGTTAATAATGATGAAGCTGTTAATAAAGAACAACTGGATGGCCGTATAGCAGATATTAGTAACAGTATTAATAACATTAAAGAGGGAAGTGCTTTTGCAGTTCTCTACGATAAAAATGCAGATGGCACTGTCAATTATAACAGTGTGTCTTTGGGCGGCAATAAGAGTCAAGGACCCGTTTCTCTCCATAATGTTAAAGATGGCATAATTGTGCAAGGATCGCATGATGCGATAAATGGGAACCAAATTAATAAAATCTCCCAAGATATAGCAAACTACTTTGGTAGTGATGCCTCATTCGAAAATGGTGCCTTTAAAGGACCCAAATATAGTTTATCTGTTATTGTTGAGGATGGTCAGGTAGCAAAAGCTAACTACTATGACGTTGGCTCAGCTTTGAGTGGTCTTGATGCAAATGTAAAGAGTGTGAATACGCATTTGACGAATGTAGCAAATAATTTTACACAACAAATCAATAATATTTCAAAAGAAGTCAAAGGGGACGCCTTGTTATGGAATGGTGATGAACAGGCATTTGTAGCACAGCATGGAGAGGGAAAGGCCAATAGCAAAATTAAGTTTCTTGCCAATGGAGATATTTCTGCTAACTCAACGGAAGCTCTAAATGGTTCACAACTTTATTTGATGAGTAATCAGCTTGCTGCGTATTTTGGTGGTGGCGCTGGCTATAAGAATGGAAAGTGGAGTGCCCCTACTTTCAACGTAGCACAATTTAAGAACGACGGTAGTTCTGGTGAGAAGAAGACATATCATGACGTTGCCAATGCTTTTGACGGTGTGAGTGAGAGTATATCCAAGATAAACGACCGCATTCAAAATGTTGAAAACAATGTCTCATCTAATGGTTTAAATTGGAATGAGCAGAAAGGAGCCTATGACGCTAGCCATGATGGTCAACCAAGTAAAATTATCAATGTAGAAAATGGTAGAATTGCAAAAGATTCGAAAGAGGCAATCAACGGTGGACAGCTTTGGCAGACCAATGAGCGTATCACAGGTGTTGAAAAAGATATTAAGCATATCGAAAACAGGGTTGATAATATTTCAAATACGATTGGAGATATTGGTGATACAGTTATCAATATTGAAAACAGAGTTGATAATATTGAAAACACGGTTAATAATCTTTCTGATGGTGCAGTTAACTATGATAAAGATGCTGATGGCAAAAAGATCAACAAGATCACTCTAAAAGGTGGGAATGAAAGTGAACCTGTTATGATTGATAATGTTGCGGATGGCCATATTGAGAAAGGCTCGAAAGAAGCTGTTAATGGTGGGCAACTGCATAATTATACTGAGCAGAAGATGAAGATTGTTCTCGATGATGCTAAAAAGTATACAGACCAACGGGTGAATAATATCGTTATTAATGCCATTGATGATGCTGTTGATCGGTCTCAGCAATATACCGATATGAAGTTTAATATTTTAAGTTATGACATTAAGAGCGTACGCAAAGAGGCAAGGCAAGCAGCAGCCATTGGTTTGGCAGTGTCGAATTTACGTTACTTCGACGAACCAGGATCTTTGAGTGTTTCATTTGGTAGCGGTGCGTGGCGTGGACAATCTGCATTTGCTCTTGGTGCTGGTTATACATCTGAAAACGGAAAAATCCGCTCTAATCTCTCTGCAACGAGTGCTGGTGGTCATTGGGGAATAGGTGGTGCAATAACCTTAAAAATAAAATAATACGAACAACGAAAACTGAACAAAATATTCACCCTCATTTTATTGAAATGAGGGTGAATTTTTTTACAGACGCACAGTATTTATCTAGAGATAAGCATAATATTTGATAACGCGATAAACTTTGAGGTTTTATAGAAGATTTTTCTATATTTTTGTTGAAAAAAGATCACAGTAGAATCCATATTGCTAAAAAGTCATATTTTTATGTTGCTATTTTCTTGAACAGCCTATAGTGATACGGAAATGTATATTAGTAAGACTCATTTTGATAAAATAATTTTCAAAGGGGGATAAGTAGTGCGTAAAGATAAAAGGTACATCACAAGACCACGCATATATTATTACATGATACTTTAAAAAGAGGAAACCTAACTAAAAAGCCGATTATACGAGCCAAGCTAGATTTCGAACATATTACAATCTCTTTTTACTTTACTTGTTATTAATAAAAAAATGCTTTCTAATAAAACTAAAGTCTATAATTAGGAAAAGACATACTAAAATCTTTTTTGAAAGACTTTATATTGACGACTACCAAGTAAAAAGTAATATAAAATATGCGAGACCTCTTTTTTATTTAGTAAAAATAAGCACACTAAAACCCTTAGACTCTAAATGTGTTATTTTTATGTCCACAAAACATAACCAAAAAACAAACATTTAGGTCTCAATACAGAAAGAACAAACAAAACAGGATCAAAGACTCAAAACGTTCATACCCTAAGCTATGATCCCTTATTCTTAATTTCAAAGAGATCAATAATGCTAAAATGTGTCTTTTTTATGTTTTGGAGGTGTTTTTAAGTTTTTTCATTGGAGAGTTTGTTATGAAAAAATTCTATACC
>NZ_JBHILU010000028.1:0-8125 GCF_042193495.1 Bartonella sp. TS82HLJMH
TTTGTATCGCTTGAAAGGGTGCGATTACCCCAAAGACGATAACCATTTTCGCGGATAATTGTTGTGATGTTTTGTTCATTAAGAAGGTTAGCGCGGCTTGATCTATCCCCAATGGAAAAATCAATGGGACGCGTAATACCAACAATGCCATTGATCACTTTGTTTGAAGGGGAATGCCAAAAACCGTGTGTAAAATCGGTTTTAGCAATGACACCAGCAACTGCTGCACTTGCTGGCTGTTCTACAATTTTTCCATCACGATTCACCTTTACAAAAGGGTCAACGATAATAGCGCGCTTTGAATCAAAATCCTTTGCTGTGCTAAGGGCTGCTTCATCTGTCGTGTTTGGTGCATCAAGCACCACAATAGCACGCAGACGCTCTGCAATACCAATCAGTTCTGCCGCTACAGGATTAGAGGTTGTACTGATTTCGGCTTTGGCTGTCGCACCAGTGCCATCTCCTTCAATCGTCACATTTGGGGCGGTTTGATAATCAAAGCCACTGTTCTTAATGACAATAGAAGTTACTTTTCCATCTTTCAGGATTGCTTCTGCTTCTGCCCCGCCGGCAATTTTAACAGTTGCTTGAGTGTAACCACTGCCTTGGTTTATCACATCAATTTTGCTAAGACTGATAGGGCGTTTGTGTGTAAAGCCTGGCGCAATCAGAATGCGTGGTGTTTGTCCCACAATGGACCCCGCTCCAATCAAAGCATGGACGCCTTCATAAGCGCCATTTGCGTTCACACCGCCCAGAACATTGGTGAGAGTTGCATTTTCATTGTCACCTTCGTTCACGCGCACGACAACAACAATGGCTCCCACTTGCTTGAAAATAAGATCAAGGGCATTGGGTAGGGTGCCTTGACGCTTACCCGTTTTATCCAGTTTAGCTGCTTGTGAAAGAGAACCCGTTACCAAAACGGGTGTGTTAAGGGGAAATGCTCGGTCATCGGCATCGGGTGCTGTGCCAACAATCCCGATAACGGCAGACTGAACCGCGCGAAGGGGGCGGGTGCCGTCGTCAACCTCGACAACTTCAACACCGTGTAGAAAACCTGTTGCCATACTTTATGCTCCTTTAAATGAGGGGTGAATGAAAATGAATGGGAAAAATGAGAGGTAAAGAGCCGCTTTTGAAAACGACTATTGCTGTCACAACCTTTTTGAAAATTGCTGAAGGTGTAGGAAACAATCATGCTACAATTATCAAACTTGTGCGTAATAATCACAAAGATTTTGAAGAGTTTGGAAGGGTTGGATTTGAAATCCAATTGAGTAAAAGAGACGGTAAAGGTGGTCAAAAGAGAGAAGTTGCTATCCTCAATGAACCACAAGCCACTCTACTCATGACCTATATGCGTAACAATGATACGGTGCGTGCATTCAAAAAAGCACTCGTTAAAGCTTTCTATGATTTAAAAAACCAGTTAATTGATAATGACCGTGATACACGCTTTGATTTTCCAAGCAACTGGGATGAAATGGGACCTACTGAAAAAGCTGTTTACATTTATGGACCGCTTCACATGCATCTTGTAAAAGCCTTTACACTAGCAGAAGAGAGTAAACATTATAAAACGCTTGTTGAAGAAGCTAAGCGGGTTTTAGCAAATCCGATTGCAAAAGTAGCTTAGACCTACAACATAATTTTATCTCCTCGTCTTTTAGGCGGGGAGGTGGTTAATGCCGTAAAATATCTTTACATAATACATATTGTACGTATAATACGTATTATACATTAAAGATAGGATGTGCATATGAAAAAATATAGTTTTACAGATGTAAACCGCGGGGCAGGCGATATTTTAGACGAGGCTATGTCTACACCTGTAGCTTTGACAAAGCGAGGGCGTGAAAAAATCATTATGCTTCCTGTCGATTTATATAATAAATTAGTAAAATCTCGTTCTGGTGCACAATCTTTTGTTTATGCAGATGCACCGCAAAATATATTAGACGACTTAGATCGTGGTTTAGATGACATTTTGAATAGTGATGAACATGTTTAAAGCAGGGGATGTTGTTCAATATTATTATTTATCCGGTATTTCATAAAACATCGTCTCTTCAGAGTGAGGAAGAGATCAAACAGCGTGAAGTGTTGGAACTTTGCTAACATTTGTTTCACGTTCCGCATGCCACGCATCATAATTGGCTTGCATACGTAACCATATAGCAGCTCCATCACCAAACATTTTGCCAAGACAAGCAGAAATAGCAGGAGAAACAGGCTTTTTTGCGTTCAGAATATCGTAGAGATGTTGGCGTGATATACCAAGCATCTGCGCAATTTCTGATTTTGTTTTGCCTGTTTCAGGAATAATTTCTGCTAAAACTTCTCCTGGATGAGTAGGACAACGGTTTTTATCTCTTTGTGCGGGAATGTCATTCATAACTGTATCCTTAGTGATATTGTTCAAGATCAACACGGTAAGCATTACATGAGTCAAATTCAAAGGTAATACACCATGGTCCGTTAACGTGGACAGTGTAACGAGTGGGTGAATATCCAATCAAAGAATGAAAATTGAATCCTGGAAGATTCATATCTTCTGGTCTTTCAGAAATATCTAAACGATCAAGACGAACCATGATACGTTTTACAAGTTTCTTATCAATCTTGGATGAATTTCCCGTTTTGAATAATTCTGCCAATGTTTTGCTTTTAAACGTTTTAATCATTCTTTTATATAGCGTAGAATACTGTTAACGTCAACAAATAGCTTACATTGTAAGTGCTAAAATGGAAAAAACAGTAACATCCCATTAGAAAGCCTTATCGTCTAGACTTGTTTTTCTTTTCTCCACCTCATGCGTAAAGAGAAGAATAGGCGCATGGAGGGGATAAATTTGCACGTTAACATCAAGGATTTTACGACCATACCGACGGCTGTCTGATCAAATATTGCTAAAAACTTAGATCCCTTGCCATTCTTAATAAAGTGAATACGAAATTTAAATTCTATTGTCATCTTGCTCTCCAAATTAATGAAGAGACCATAACAATCATCTACACTCTCTCATAAGACTGACACTGTCAGTCAAAAAGGACTTTAAAGAAAGAAAATCATACAAGCCTTATCGCCTAAACTTGATTAGCTTTCTCTTGTAGTTCTTCTATGGGCTCTACGGGTGCGTCTGTTTCTGTCATTTCAGTAGATGAGAGCTGTTTTGTGCTTTCCTCAACAACGGGAGGAGAGAAGACTCCGTCCTTATAAGTCCAGCCGATCTGCGCTTCACTTGAGGCGATTGCCTCACCATCAAAGCCGTGAACATAATCTTCTGAGGCGACAATAATATTGGTTACCACACCATTTTCAACAACTGCATATTCCATGAAGTGCTCCTAGATAAAAAATTTCAACAAGATAGCGCCGTCGCCACCGTCGCCGCCTTCGTCACCGTTCTTTCCGCGGAAATAGCCGCCGCCACCACCAGCTTTATTGTTGCCACTATCTCCACCATTTCCACCTTTTCCACTGGCACCTCCTTTCCCGTCTACATCTCCACTGCTCCCTCCTCCTCCTCCAAAAATAGAACTTCCACCATATCCGCCAGCCCCTGCTTTTTTTCCATAAGAGCCACCACCACCACCATTAAAACGAGAATCACTTCCATTTGAACTAGGGCTATTAGAGTAGTAACTGCCACCACTCCCCCCACTGAATCTATCTCCTGCACTACCACCATTGCCAAGGCTACTAAAACTGCCAGCACCACCACCACCTGCGGTAAGCAGTCCTTTAATAATTGTTTTTCCACCATCTCCCCCTTTTCCTCCTCGACCAATTTGGACATTTTGGCAGTTTTTAAGCTGAGCTCCTTTGATTTGAATGCGTGCACAGCCGCCGCCACCACCTCCGCCGCCCGTACTCCCTCCACCACTTCCACCACCACCCCACGCCCATATTTCAATATCGGTGTCGTCTGTACCCCCTTCAGGAAACGGAATAGTGCCACTTTGTGTTATGAGGATTTCAAGGGGGTAAGCATGGTGCGTTTCGTTAGTTTCGCAATCTCACTGCGTATTTCTTCAAGAGCAACAGCAGCTTCATCTTTTGTATAAATCGCATTGCCATCAACAGTTGCTGGTCCTTTAAGCAAGCTACCACTCGCACTTAAGTTTGTGACCACTTCACCATTATGGGTGAGATTAAACGACGAATTACCTAACAGTTCTAAGCCACCACTCATAGTGACTTTGCTGGTAAATTTATTGTAATTCTGCCATTCATTTGGGCTTGTGAGGTGTCCATAGGCTATGAGGTCTTCATTAAGCTTGGCTCTAAATTTATCGAGCCCCACAATATCTTCAATCTTATGTTGATGAGAGCCAAGCAAAGATACAGCACTGCCAAAGGTAAAATGATTGTTGCTTGCTTTGTAAAGAACATAATTGTTAGCCGCGTCCTTAGCGCCCTCGATATCGCTTAAATCAGCAAATGAGAAGGTTTTATCCGCTGCCATCTTGCCCTTCAGGGCTGCTTCAAGATCTGCAACATCACTTATGCTATGGGTGTGTTTTGAAGGTGCTTTTCCCTCTACCTTTTCCTCAACTTCCATTATGGCTTGATCAATTTTGGTCAAGTTTTCCCGCAAGATTGGGAATTCAGAACTGATAAAGCGACCTTCTTTAGGCAATTCCATGTCGAGTTTTTTGGTTTTGGTCATCTCTGTTCTCCCCTCATAATATGCCGGCGCCAAAATCACTCACCATGGACCGCGCTGCTGGTCCGCCGGTAAGGGTCAATTTTAAGCGTGCTTGTTTGGCTGTTTTGTCACCACTGATAAATTTGCGCTCTGTCCAAAGCGGTTCAGCGAGTTGTTCTGTTTCGTCTAATGTGAGAGGGACAAAAGCACCATCATCCAGTTGCATCTCGAGTGTAAAGGTTGCACCGCCTGGTAAAAATGTTTTGATATAACTGGTCAACCTTGCCTTTTCCCCAAAGGCAAAAGCACGGGTGACATAGGTAGCTTCCTTATGGATCTTTCCCGCAATCAATTGAACAGGCGCAAACAAGACGGGTGAGAGCTTTTCGGTGCCTTTAAGAATAGCGCGAAGCTTTACCTTTTCACTGATATATTCGGTAAGGCTTAGCAATTGAAAGGGTAGCAGTTGATAAACCGTGCCATTGTTTCTTTCAATTTCAAAGATGACAGAACACTCACTTGAAGGCAATTCAATCGCTGCGCGTATTTGCAAATCAGAGCAGTCTACAAGGTCAAAGGTGCCTAAATCGACAATCTTTTCTGTTTGTGTGTAGCGTGCCGCCAACACCCGAAAGGCTAAAGCCTCATCTTGATGAGCGGTCCAGCTCCTAGCATTGACAGAAGAAAAGCGTGGTCCCGTTACATAAGGGTGACTCGAGACGTATCTCTGGTGTTCTGCATCAAAATCTCCAAGCTTTGCTAGTGAGACAGAATGATTACTATCATCGGTTTTAATGACAAAAGCCGTTAAACGGTCATCCATCACAAGGAGTGGTACATCATAGCGTGCCTCTGCCCATCCTGCCTTTGCGCCCTTCATAGAATAAAAGCTTTGCGCTTGAATATCGGCGGTCGGATAACCGTTTTCAGTGGTGACCAAATCAATCACCAAATCATGGTTTTGATTACCGATTTTGCAAAGATGAAAGTCAATTCCTGTGATTTGCCGTGTTTCATCGGGGGTAAAAACTTGCGCTTGTGGGTCCACTTGCGTCCAGATCTTCACCGTGGTGGTGCGCCGCATCACTTTCACATCAATCACGCCTTGCCCTGTAAAAAGACCCGTTGCCGTTGTTCCACCTTTTCCCCGTGCCACAACATTTTTTGTACCAGCGGTAATGTTTTGTGGAATTTTAAAAGTGCCCTCAATGGCGCCATAAGAATTGGCAAAAAGGGGATAATTAGGCAAGACATCCACACCATCAAAGGTAAGACTTTCCAAGATTTCGCTACTGCCAAAACCTTCAATTTTAAAGGAAAGAGTAATTTGTCTTAAAAAGTCGATTTGCTCTTGGGTTGCACTCACCAAATCATTACTGATTTCTGTTTTACGAATGCTTCTCCCACGGTTCCATCCCATGTTCAGTTGATTGGTCACGCTCGAGAGCCAATCGGTGCGCTGTTCGTGCCAAAAGTCTGTCGCGGGTTCAAGGGTTACTGTACCAGGAAGGGGTGCAAAATTTTGATAGGGGTTGATTTTTTCGCAAGCCGTTGTCAACTCTTGCGCAATGATCACTTCATTTGTCCAGTCAAGCGTGACAGGCGCTTTTAAAGGAGCAGTATAGAATGTTGGGTCAATGGCAAGTTGCAAAATGCCGTTGCCTACCGCTCCCGTTTGTTGAAAACCTTCATCTCTGTAAGAGTCATCAAGAAAGGGATCAGCAAACATGCCTTTTTTGGCGACAGGTTCTTTAGAGTCCACATTGCTTTTAATACGCTCTAACTGCATGAGACGGTCAAGCGAAAGCACCCGTTGAAAATAGCGCCACATCTCATCATAGGGGGCAACACGTGTGCCATCATTGACCACAACCGGCGTTTCAAGCCAATTGTTGGTGATCGTTGCAAGGGACAACACATCATCAGGGACACTGGGTGCCATGGGGTGATCTGCCGAGATACCTTTGATGTAAACCACATTGCCCCCCGTGTTGAGACCTATACGGTCAATACGGGGCAATTTGTAAGTGTAACTGACGATAATATCACCACCTTGCGCCCCACCTGAGACAGTGATTTCCTGCGCTGTTACTTTATCAGCCGTGATTTTTGCGCGATAGCGGTAAGTCACCTTATAGCTGCTCCCCGCTAAAGGTTCGTCTCCCACCGGTGCCCAATCAATGGTGTCTCCGGTTTTTTTAAAATCTGTGCCTTCTTTAAATTCCTTGCTTCCTTGAACGACTTTAATAAAAGAGGTGATGCTTTTATCAGGAACACCATCACGCCCTGCGGCAACTGCACCACGGGTGACGTTAACGGTTTTTTCTTTTGTCAACAAAAGAGACTGAATATCGGCAATAGGAAAATAATAGGGTTTAAAGGTAAAACTTGTTTTCCCTTTTGGAGGCGCAAAAATATGCGTTTCGCTTGGAACAACGCTTGTCGAAAAATCTTGCACCTCTTCATGGCGCAAGGCGGCTAAGCGCTTGCGTTTAAAGCCGTTGATATTGGCTTCCCCTTCTTGAATGCTAAACACTTGGCAACCGTTATTTGGTCCCAATGCGCTCACACGGCAGCCACTCACGATATAATGCCCATGGGCGCGGTCGTACGTCGCAATAGCTTGCATGGCAGGTTCAAGGAGTGAGGGCGATTTTTGATCAATCAAAACGCCATCTTGTAAGATATAGACCGGAAAAAAAGTGCCACTTTGCGCATCCTCTTTCAGGGCCCAAACAAGCTTTGCTACTTCGCGTGCGGCACCAGGCTCTCCTTCTGCCAAGGTGCCAGGGACTTGCCCCAACAGCTCTGGATCATCTTCGTGTGTTATCCATTTTTTTTGCAGCTTCACACCAATTTCCAAGCGCCCAATCATGGAAACATTGTTGAGTACAGCGGGTGCAACGGGGAAAATATCGCCGGCAATATAAATCTTACCATCCGTTAACGTTACGGTCTTTGTCTCTTTGTTGACAAAAGCATCAGCCCGTTCAACGCGGTCTCCTTCTTGTGCCACAAGGCGCCCCAAACGGTCATGCCGTCCCCTGATGATGGTTTGAACTTCATTCAGTTCACCACTTTGAATAAAGGGACGCGTGCCATAAAAGACAACGCTTTGTTGTTCCTCTTTGCCGCGAGATCTGTCAATTGCAAAGGGTAAACCACTTTCATGCTTCATGTTAAAACCTCAATAAAATTGTGAATTGTTCGCGAACATCGGCACGCAAAGGAATATTAATGGGCGTTTTGAGGATCTCGACACCGCCCTTCAGTTCATTGGCGTCACACCAAAGCTTGCCAACCGCTATGTTTTCTGCGGGGGTAGCGTGAACCAAAATTGAAACAAATGCGGCTTGTTTCCCATCAACATCGCGAAAGTCTGTGCGGGCTGCCAGAAACAACAAAGTGCCTGCTGGGGAAGGGTTAAATCTGTTACCACAATGGCTGTAAACCCCCTCCAAAGCCTGTTC
>NZ_JBHILU010000029.1:0-7265 GCF_042193495.1 Bartonella sp. TS82HLJMH
TTTGCGCAACATCAGCTTTACCATTGCTTGACTCTGGTCCATAGGCCGTTAGCGTATATTTATAAGGCAAACGATTTTTGGTGGTATAGCCATTTGCCAGTTTGAAAGAGTCTTCCTTTGCTTTTCCAGAAACTTGAATGAGCGAGAGGCCACCTATATTGGAAGGATCAGCAGCATTTACTACACTACTTTCATCCCCTGAATCACTTTTGATATAAACTGTTGTGTTGCCTGAGACATCACCGTGAATGAGAAGCCTATCGGTTTTTTGATCGGCACTTGCAACACCATCATTCCAAGCAATGTTGAAGTAAATCTTTGCATCACCAGAGGCGTTGTAGACCGCTTGCGTGTCTGGTTTACCAGATCCTATATGTAGTGTGTGATAATGCTCTTCTGTTGGTTCATTAAAGATAATGGCGCTGTTGTTGAGATTAAGAACAGAAACATCAGAACGAGACCTTTCAGCAATATCAAGCAGATTGCCATCACCATCTTTTTCGTTTGCGCTGGTTTTTACAATCCATTGTGTATTGTTTTTCAGATTAAAGTGTACATTTCTGTCTTTAGCAATATTCGCTCTGCCTTCTAGAGTAGACTGATCAGCGTTTAATGTGAAGGTGCCGTTGGAGATCGCTTTAACCTCTTTACCATCCCACAAATCTTTATCGTTCCATGACATTTTGTCCCAAAAAATACCATCTCCTAATAATACGTCAGCATGGACTTCTGATTTTTTAAGATTGACTGTGCCGATTGATGGGGCTGCCGCATCTTCGATGCTTTTTTCAATAACAGTTCCAACAAAAATTCCTGTACCATTTTCAGTATGAAGCTCTGCATTGGTAAGATTGATCTCATTGCTATGATACCTTTGTGGATCATGCGAGCCATTTGGATTGTTGTCAGAGAAAGTTGCGAATTGTAAACCGGCAACTTCTGCTGTGGCAGAAACATCTTTCAGATCAATATGTCCGCCATTTATTACAACCAGTGCAGCTTTTTTTGCTTCTATTTTATTTTTCTTCCCATTCTGAGGAGTGTCGGATTGGGGATCTAGACCTTTAGAATTAGTATCAATAGCGCCATTAACCATCTTAGTTGTGCCATCTTCACCAGTAGCGAGACCAATATCAACATTTTGAATGGTTGTTTTGCCATTTAATTCAACTATACTACCGGCCTCCCAAGTGCTTACACCAACGGTTGCTTCTTCGGACTCACCACCGATTATTGTTAAATCTCCGCTAATGATTTTACTTCCACTATCAGCGTAAAGACCTTCATAAAAATTTTGAATGGTTGTTTTGCCCGTTAACTGAATTTCACTACCAGAGTCCCCCGTCCATACACCAGATCGTGCTTCATCGGGGTCTTGATCAATTACTTTACCACCGACTATTGTTAAATCTCCACTGGTAATTTTACCACCATTATAGGCTCCAAGACCGTACGAAACTTTTTCAATAGTTGTATGACCCTTTAATTGAATTTCACTATTGGGATCAATGGCTATTATACCAGAAATACTGTATTCTTGGTTTTCATAAGCAGTTATTGTTAAATCTTCGCTGGTGATTTTACCACCTTTTTCTGCTCTCAGTCCGTTTCTAACTTTTTCAATGCTTGTTTTGCCTTTTAATTCAATTATGCTTCCAAAGCCATTGGCATTTGCACCGTTTCCGAAGTTATTGGTTGTTAGAGTAACATCCGTAATTTCAATACGTCCACCATTTTCTGTAAATAATGCGCCTCCATGTCCATTCAAACTTCCTCCTATGACAGCTCCTCCTTTCATTGTGATCTTGGATTCTATACCATCTGCATGGAGTGCATTACTCTTAGATGATGCGACTGTAACATTGTTGTTTAAAGTAATGGTGCTGCCGTTCCCAGCATATACGCCATCAGTGTCCCCATCGAGTGATCCTCCAGACACTGTTATTGTTGAGTGATCCTCTGCAAATATGCCTATTAGTGCTTGAGTAACGGTTACATTGTTCAAGGTTACTGTGCTGTTTTTAGCACTTATTCCTAAGGGTAGTAAAAGGTTATCGTTTTCACTCGATATTACCACATCTTCCAGCTTGTTTTTTTTACTCTTACTGTCAGAAAAGGAAGCACCAGTGCTAGATAAAATGCCAGATGAGGAGGCACCCGTTCCAGAATATGTAATTGTTCCCTTAGTCATTTGAAGTGTAGCACCGTCTTTGGCTTCAAGGCCTAAGAAAATACCAGAACCAGTGCCTTTAATGGTTGTGCCCTCCAGTAACTCAATTCCACTGTTAGCACCTTCTGCTGTTACAGCATAGACGGTTTTGTTCGTGTCTTGGTTTATATCTTTATTCGTAACAATGGTTAAATGTTTTCCAATGATTTTTCCGCCATCTTTTGCGTGAATAGTTTCATAGGTTTTATCGGATACTGGTACTGTTTTTCCATCAGAAACTTCGAGGGTTTCAGCATGTACACTGAACTGGATGTTGAACAGGATGATAGCGGCTGCAGCCGTGCATGATAAAAGGGATGTTTTATACACCAATATTCTCCTTATGAGAGCCCCAAAATATTCATTCCCCCGAAAACTTCATAAGAAGAAGTGAAAATGGATAGTTGTTATTAATTTCGATAACTGTCTTTAGTTTTGTAAGATATTTTTGGTTTCTTGTCAAAATTAAAGATTAACTGATATTAACATTATATGAATTTATATTTAATACACAATGTTCTTATAATTGTTTATATTATATAATTAAATTTAATGTAAATATATATTATATAAATTTAAATATTATTATAATACTTACATATTTTATATTTTTTTATAAAGTAATAATAATGTTTTTTATGATACTTCTGCAGTTTTATATTTTATCAAAGTGAGTTATGACTGTAATACTTAAACACTGTTTCTAGAACTTTTGATTATTTCTACCTTATTTATCATAAGATTCTAATGTATTTGATCTTGATATCCAAAGGAGTTGACGACTCTAGCATACAGAACACATTTTTTCTTCTGTGGGGGATATTTTAATAGTATACGAACATTTGCTAAGTTATTTGATAAATAACTAGTTTTTGTAGATGTTGATGTATCGATGGCATTTGAAAGAGCCAGAGTCCAAGCTCATAAATCTCAATCAATTAAAAAGTGTTCCAAGTTGAAGGCTTCAAACCAAAAGTGCTTCTATATCATCAAAGTGCACTTTCATTGAAGGATTATTGCTTTCAGTATTTTGAATTTTTGACACACTTTTGACAAGAAAATCTAAAAAAAATTGCTTCTGAGGAATTTTTATAAATAAAATACGTAACGTTTTTATGGTGATGTGTTTATGAGATATAAAGTTGAATTGGTAATCGCTGTGATTGCTTTTACTCTCTCTGGTTGTTTTAATCTTGATTCTGAAAAATTAAAAAAAGACGAGAGGCTTTATAATGATGCATTCATGGATTGGTCTATGAAAGAAAAGTCTCTTGCAAAAAATTATACTGCTATCATCATGGCTGATCCGCAACCGTGGCGTTTAAACTCTGGTGATGCCAATGGAATATCAAACAGAGAGCCATGGTTAAAGATAAATGAGCAGGTTGCTGATGTGATAAAAGCGCACAAGGCCGCGTTCCATATTGTCAATGGTGATTTGACGGAGTTTGGACAACAAAAAAACTATGACGATTATACAAAGGTGTATAAAAATCTTGGGTCTCCTGTTTATGAAGGGCTAGGGAATCACGATTATGCCAATAATGTTGGTAATTGTACAGATCCTCAAGAATTCAATTTTTACAAAGATGCCTGTGCTATAAATGCAGTTTTAAGAATGGTATCGGAAATCAAAAAATACCGTAGTCAATTATCGCATTTCAATGCAGATGTTACTGAAAAGTTGGTTCCCATTTCGGGTGGAAATGTTCGCTCGATAAGGGGGAGTTTGAGTTATTCTTGGGATTATGGAGATGTTCACTATGTGCAGCTTCATAATTACCCGAGCTATACGGTTCGTTTGATTGGACAGTCTGTGGAGGTGCAAATCAGTAAATCTTTGGATTGGCTTAAGAACGATTTAGTTGCTGCTGATGCAAGAGGTAAAGTAACAATCATTAATTTTCATGATGCTCGTGCTGCTTCCATTGATGGTGAATCCTTTTTTATTCGTAAAAAGAATGCTAAAGATTTGTCGGTTTTTAAGTCAATTATTACTTCTCATAATGTTAAAGCGATCTTCGTGGGTCACACGCATTATCAGTCTTATTGCCGTGCGAAAAATGATAAGGTTTTTGAAAATATCCCTATCTATACAGCTGGTGCGCTTTTTAATGGAGATTATTACCTCATAGATGTGAAGGGAAAGACCATTCGCGTTAAAGCCTATAATGGAGAAATAGGAAAACCGCTTTTAATTAAAGATCTTGGTGTTATAGGGAAAGACACCCAATTTTCCGCAAGTTGCAGTCAGTTATAATAGTTTTTTTCTTTGTTTTTAAGGATAAGGGAAAAACGTATTATATGCGCGGATTTGAAGAGCAATGAGAGTGTCTAACTGTCACTTAAAAATAAAATAAAAAATCAGACATTTTTTTCAAAAATGCTAAAATATCAGGTTAAGCGCTATAAGTGCAATGGTTTAATGTGAACAGAGCTTTAATACAAAGCGGAATAATGGTTTGTTATTTTATTTTTTCTTTTTAGGCTTTCATCTTTGAAAAGAAGAGGAGTGTGTCGAGGAAGTATCCAGAATTACCAAGAAAGCTTTTTGTTTTGATAAATTTTTTACTTATAATCTTCAAACAATTGATGTTTTATGATGCTGTACAATTTCTTTTAATTAAACGTATGAACTTTTAATTTTATTACAATTTTATCTTCTTCTTTTATACGTAAGTAAATAGATACAATACGATACAAATATTGGTGTCTGTTTATAGTGGTTATGGTTTCACGCAATTACTCTTAGATGATACTCACATGTCTTGATAGTTTTATCTTTGCTTGGAGAGAAGTGTAAAAAGAGGATTTTAAGAAGTTTCAGTTTAGAAAGAGTTTTTTTGCCCGCGAAAAGCTCTCTGCGGATGCCAAGGCCGGTATGGAACAAGCAGGGGAGGATTTGGCCAATTGGATTGTCGATGGTTTTATGAACCCGATTACACAATTGAAGGATTTTTTTACATCCTTACCCCAACACATCAGAGAATGGATTGGCAGTGTTGATTTATCGGACCTGTTCCATTTGCCCAGTTGGCTTGGCGGCAAAACAGCCATTCAACCGATCACACAGTTTGCCGGGGCTAGTCATGCCAATCACTCTGCTCGAGAGCAAAGAGAGAAAGACCGCTCCCCCACTTATCACAATCAAAATGTAACAGTGCATGTCAATGGCGCCCGCGATCCCGTTGCCACTGGTCGTGCGGTTGCCCATGCCCTTCAACGCACACGCGCCAATGCATTGCATGGAGGAACCGAATAATGGGAGGAAGGCAATAATGGGAGGGAGTCTATGAGAGATCCTTTAATGATGTTGGGTCCACATCTCTTTTATGTGGACTGGCTGAATTTCCAATCCTTTGAGGAAGAGTTTTCTGCCTCATGGGTTTGTATGGAGCGTTTTGGCAGATCCCCCAGTTTGCAATTTACTGGCTATGGCAATGATGCAAAGACCATCCATGGCGTTTGGTTCCCAGAAGAGTTTGGCGATCGTGTCGCCATTGATGCCATCACTACAACTATCCGAAGAGCCAAACCCGTCCAGATGCTTCGTTGGATCAATGATACCACCTATAGTGTCCTTCTCCATGGACCCGTGGTGATCACCAGTGTCACGAAAGACCATGATTATATCAGTCGCTCTGGTCAATCCCAGCGCATCCGCTATTCCATTACGCTCTTGCCCTTTTTTGGCGGCGGAAAACCACAAGGTCAATATCAGGTGGGACAAACTCTATGAATATACCAGAAAAGCATGTTGTTGTAGAGCTAGAGGATATGAGTCTCGATCTCATCTGCTTTCACCATGCCATGGCAGTGTTCAGAGACCGCATCCAAGTTGGGGCACTAAACGGTTATTTAGAAGCCACACTGGAAGCCAATCCAGAGATTGCCAAATATGGTGTGCTTTTACCGCGGGGCTTGAAGGTTATTCTGCCTGAATTCGTACTTTACAACCCCCAAAGCACGGTAAAGCGCTTATGGGATTAAGGCGTACACACCCTTTTATTGTGGTCAAGGTGGGAGATAAACCTGTTCATGAGGTTTTTTACCAGCGTCTTTTAACTGCAACCATTACGGACCATGCAGGTAATGAAGCCGATACATTTGAAGCAGAGTTTGATGATAGTGGCAATGATTTAGAGGTTCCACAAACGGGCAACGCTCTGCAGGTGATCTTTGGCTATGAGAACAGCATCAGTGCTTTTATGGGGCGTTTTGTTGTCGAATCGGTTGTAAGCTCAGGGGGCAGTGATGGAGAGATTTTGCGCCTTTGTGGCAAAAGTGCCTCGATGCGTAAAGAGCTCAAAGAACAGGCGAGTGAGCATTTTGATCACAAAACTGTTGGGGAGATTGTTGAGACACTGGCCAAACGCCATGGCTATCAAGCAAAGGTCAGTCCCCAGTTCACTCAACAAACTTTACCTTATGTAATTCGCACAGATCAATCGGCGGTTGATTTTTTAACCCGCCTTGCTGACCGCATGCGGGCACGCTTTTTGATCAAGGACAATAAGTTTTTATTTTTAAGCGGAGATAACTTACCAGCACTCGACATCCATAAGCATGACTGTTCTAGCTGGGAATTCACCCTCGAGCCACGCACGCAATATGGCACCATTGAAGCTGCTTATTTTGATCGTTCAAAAGGGCAGCAATGCCAAATCAAACATCAGACAGGGTTTAGCGGTCCCGTGCGGCGTTTACGGACTTGTTACACTTGTGAGGAGGAAGCACGAGCTGCTGCTGCTTCCGAGTCGGACAGGTTGTGTCGTGCTGTAGGCAGTGGTTCTTTGACCCTTGCGGGGCGACCAGAAATCATGGCTGACCAACCTCTGCTCCTTCAAGGGTTTCGTGGGCAAATCAATGGACCATGGAAAGCCGCAACCGTCACCCACTGCTATGAGAAACAAAGCGGATACACCACAGAAATTACACTCGAAGCACCGGACAAGGGAAAAGAAAGCAATGAGAACATTAAACATGCTAAAAACAGAAAATCCAAGAGATAATTTTGCTTCTTCTTTTCGTCAACTTCCCCATAATATTGAAGCTG
>NZ_JBHILU010000003.1:0-159642 GCF_042193495.1 Bartonella sp. TS82HLJMH
TGGAAAGATTGAAAAGGATTCGAAAGAAGCTGTTAATGGAGGTCAGTTACATGATTACACAGAACAGCAGATGAAGACGGTTCTTGAAGATGCGAAGAAATATACGGATGATCAAGTCAATAGTTTTGTCAATAATGGCGTTAACGAGGCGAAATCCTATACGGATATGAAGTTTGAGATGTTAAATTATGCTGTTGAGGATGTTCGCAAGGAAGCAAGACAAGCAGCGGCGATTGGTTTAGCGGTGTCTAACTTACGTTACTATGACATACCAGGATCTTTAAGTGTTTCATTTGGTAGTGGTTTGTGGCGCAGTCAATCCGCGTTTGCTATTGGAGCTGGTTATACATCTGAAGATGGAAATATTCGCTCGAATGTATCTATTACGAGTGCTGGAGGTCACTGGGGGATAGGTGCTGGAATTACTCTGAGGTTGAGATGATAATAGAAAAAATGGCTGTTATTGTAAAAAAGAGAAGTATGTTAGTAACGGTTCTGTTCGCTCTTGCCTTAATAGGCAAGAGCGAAAGCTTTGCTAGCGAGAACAATAATATTTATACAGTGCATCCACCGCACTTATCGATACCTAAAGGAGAACCTGGTGAAACACGTCGAATTATTATGCAGTTTTATGATTGGACTTTGATTTGTGACGAAAAACAAAAGCTTAAACATAAGCAAGGTATATGTAATGTGACACAGACTGTTCATGATCAAGAAGGAAATACCATTTTTAGTTGGTCTCTTGTGTCTACGACAAGTGGTCAAGCAGTGATGCTTTTTCGAACATTGCCAAATTCTGATATAAATGTTCCGATTCAAATGTTTGTAAAAGGTGTTAAAAAACCTGTTCTTATTCATTATACGCAATGCAATGAAACCGTTTGTTTGGCCCAGTCGCCTGTAGGGCCGGTTTTGACTAAACAAATAGAGCAGGACAATAAAGTACGTATTTCCTATAAAATTAAAGAAGGAAAGGTATTTTCTTTTACTGTACCATTTAAAGGGTTAAATGCGGCACTTAATTCTTTACGTCCTTAGAATCCATCGAGTATTTTTAACAAGAGTCATTTTTTCATAAATCGTTGTATTATATTTTTGAGTGTAAATTATAAGGTCAAATAAGTAAGAATTTTTATATAATATGATATCGAGGTGATTTATTGGAAAGAGTGAGAGTTTTATGAATGTAAAGTCACAATAAGTTCTTTATATGTAATAGAAAATCAAGTTAGTATTTTCCATAAAGCTTAAAGAATGATTTCGTTAGTTATTAAAAGTAAAAAAGATTAGAAATATTCGATTTAAAATAATTAAAAAGATGGCTTCCTTACAATAATAAGTAGGCTCAATTCTTTTTTAAAGCTTAAAATGGATTTTCAGAGCGGTCTGATTAAGCATTAATATTTTTCAGATAAATTTATAATCCTAGAGAGTTTTTTGAACGACAGTTTTTATTGGTATTCACAAAATAACAGCTATAGTAATTGCATTTTGTAGTACTACAGAACTTTTATTCCAGCATAATCAAAGCCACTTCATTGCATACAACAAACGAGGCTTGTGTGTGGATAACGAGATTGAAAAAAAAGAAAAAATTTTTTATAAACCTTACTAATGTATAGGTTGTTGTGACCTTAAGAGTCAGCAAATAGTATGATAATGTAGGTTTGTTACAATAAAGGTGTGCTCCGTGTAAATGGTATAAAGAAAAGAGCAAAATTTATAAAAATTGATGCGAACGTAAACGATTAATTTATAGTTTTAAGTTCATAAAGGGAAGCATGATTTCACGGAAACAACCAAAAGATTATCAAAAATATGAATGATGCTAGCGTGGAAAATTTTAATGATAGGTAAAGAAAGAATGATTTTTTGTATTTATCATTTGATGCTGCATTGTTGCTTTATTTAGGAATGAACAGAAGAGTTTTCGCGTTTATTTATTGGGGGAAACGCTCAAGGGATAAGAGAAATGACCCCGTTAAATTATGGTTCAAAAGAGTTAAAGCGAGGAGAAATATACGATACCAAAGCAGATCAGTTGTATGATCAGTGCAGTAGTAATACAAATAATCGTTCCGCATTGTCACGAACAGAGGCGTACTCTGTCTTTGTTGATATAAAGAGACAACAGAGAAAAAAACATTATGAACAGAAACAGTTTTTTGTTCAATCTGAGACAGCTTTTGAGTTTCATAATCAGATAATGATAGGTGCTCAAAAAACAAAAAAACTCAAAGCGCCTTTTCTTCGACGGTTCCCTCCAGTAAAATCTCCACCTCTTTATGCGGCACTTGACCTCGGAACGAATAATTGTCGTCTTCTTATCGCATCTCCTAGTAAACCTGGATATTTTCGTGTTGTTGATGCTTTTTCTCGTATTGTACGATTGGGAGAAGGTTTAATAAATAACGGTTTTCTTAATACACGAGCTATGGATCGTGCGATTGAAGCATTAAAGATTTGTTATTTAAAGCTAAAACAAAGGCATATTAAGCGTTATCGCTTGATTGCAACAGAAGCTTGTCGTTCTGCAGAAAATGGTAGACATTTTATTCAGCGTGTTTTGGAGGAGACAGGTCTTGAATTGGAAATTGTTGATCGGCAAACAGAAGCGCGTTTTGCTGTTACAGGGTGTAGTACACTTGTTGAACCAAATACTGACGCAATTGTACTTTTTGATATTGGAGGAGGATCATCAGAAATTGTGCTACTTGATGTTTCTCAAAAGCGTTCTTTTCGTTTAGCTAGACAAATTATCGCTTGGACTTCTCTTCCTGTTGGTGTTGTTACGCTTGCTGAACGTTTTGGAGGGAAGAATATTAGCTTAGACGATTTTGAAAAAATGAAAAGCTATGTGCGAGGGTTATTAAATAAATTTTCAGATCGTCATAAATTAGGAGAGTTAGCGCAAGGTTCGAAGTTTCATCTTTTGGGAACCTCCGGTACGGTTACGACTTTAGCAGGAATGTATCTTAATTTAGAGCGTTATGATAGGAAAAAAGTGGATGGCACTTGGATGAATGATGCAGACATTACTCTTATGACACAACGCTTATTATCATGGGATATAGAAAAACGTGTCATAAGTCCTTTTATTGGGCGCGAGAGAGCAGATTTAGTTTTAGCTGGTTGTGCAATTTTAGATGTTATTCGGGAAGTTTGGCCAAGTCAGCGTTTAAGAGTTGCTGATCGTGGATTAAGGGAAGGAATCTTGATAGAGCTGATGTTACGCGATGGGGTATGGTGTCGTCATAGAAAGAGCAGAGATTTCAAGCGTTAGAGAATTAAATATGGAGACAATGAATAACGATGAAAAAAACAATAAAAACACCGAGGGGTGGCTACGGAGGTTCAGGGTCACATGAATTATATCAGCGCGTAAAAAAGAAAGCAGGAACCATTAAAGCTTCATCACGACGATGGTTAGAGAGGCATCTGAATGATCCTTATGTCCATCAATCAAAAGTAGATGGTTATCGTTCTCGCGCGGCTTATAAACTCATTGAAATTAATGAGCGTTATAAGTTTTTGAAAAAAGGTCAAAAGGTTATTGATCTAGGAGCAGCACCTGGGGGCTGGTGTCAGGTGGCGGAGCGTATAGTAGGGTCAAGCGATGAAGATCCTAGCGTTGTTGGTATTGATTATTTACATGTTGATCCATTGCCTAGAGTTGCCATGTTAGAAATGGATTTTTTGCATACAGATGCACCACAGAAATTAATTGAAACTTTAGGGACAAAACCGGATGTGGTTCTTTCTGATATGGCAGCGCCAACAACAGGCCATCGTCAGACAGATCATTTAAGAACGATTTATTTATGTGAAGTTGCGGCTGATTTTGCTCTTTCGGTTCTTAAGCCTGGGGGACATTTTTTAGCAAAGGCTTTTCAAGGAGGAGCAGAAAAAACTCTTCTCACGATACTAAAACAGCATTTTAAAAAAGTCTATCATGTTAAACCACCCGCAAGCCGATCAGAGTCAGTAGAACTTTATCTTCTAGCACTTGAATTTAAGGGAAAAACAAAAATACAAGAATAGCGCCTTCTTTTAAGAAGACTTAACTTTACTTAATCTATTTAGATGTGATGATTTTTTTCTCAAAGAGTTATCGGCGATATTGACAGTTTTTCTGTTATCAATGATGAAAAACTGGTAAAACTAATGTATTGCCTATAGAGGTAGAGAGATTGATTCCTCAGTGAGTGCTTCTAATGAAATTTCTTGATCAAGCTAAAGTTTATATTCGTTCTGGTAATGGAGGTTCTGGAGCAGTATCATTTCGTCGCGAAAAATTCATAGAATTTGGGGGACCTGATGGGGGGAATGGAGGACGGGGTGGTGATGTTTGGGCTCTTGTTGTTGATGGGCTTAACACGCTGATTGATTATCGCTACCAACAGCATTTTAAAGCAAAAACAGGGGGGCATGGCAAGGGTCGTAATATGACGGGTGAAAAGGGTGATGATGTCATCCTTAAAGTTCCGGTTGGGACGCAAATTTTTGAAGAAGATAACACAACGTTAATCTGTGATTTAACGGAAGTAGGACAGCGCTATCGTCTTGCAAAAGGAGGGAATGGCGGTTTTGGTAATCTTCATTTTACAACATCGACAAATCGAGCACCGCGTCGTGCAAATCCAGGTTTGGCTGGAGAAGAGCGCGCAGTATGGCTTCGCTTGAAGTTAATTGCTGACGCTGGGCTTGTTGGTTTACCCAATGCTGGAAAATCAACTTTTTTAGCTTCTGTAACGGCTGCAAAACCAAAAGTTGCAGATTATCCTTTTACCACTCTACATCCTCATCTTGGTGTTGTACGTATTGATGATCGTGAATTTGTTTTGGCTGATATTCCAGGATTAATTGAAGGAGCGCATGAAGGTGTGGGAATTGGAGATCGTTTTTTAGGACATGTGGAACGTTGTCACGTACTTCTTCATCTGATTTCTTCTCAAGAAGAAGATGTAGCAAAAGCATATCAAATTGTGCGTCATGAACTTGAGGCATATGGAAATAATCTAAGTGATAAGACTGAAATTGTCGCTTTAAGCCAGATAGATACTCTGACAATTGAAGAGCGTAAAACGAAACAGGAAGCTTTGCAAAGAGCAGCGGATCAACCTGTTATGATGTTTTCTGCGGTTAGCCGCGAAGGTTTAGAAAATGTGCTGCGTGCTGGTGCACATATTATTGAAATGTCACGCAAAGAGGAGATCAGTGTGGATAGCAAGGTTGATTGAGATGGCTGTTGGATCGCAAAAACTTACACACTATAAACGTATTGTGGTCAAGATTGGATCTGCCCTTTTGGTTGATCCTCAGACAGGTTTACGGGTTGAATGGCTTAAAAGCTTGATCAGTGATGTTGTTGAATTGCACAAAAAAGGCGTAGAGATATTGTTGGTGTCTTCAGGCGCTATTGCTTTAGGAAGGACATTGCTACATCTTCCTAAAGGGGCTTTGAAATTGGAAGAAAGTCAGGCATGTGCTGCTTTGGGGCAAATTGAGTTAGCGAAAACCTATAGTGATGCCCTTGCTCAATATGGGCTCAAAACAGGACAAATTTTGCTCACTTTATTTGATACGGAAGAGCGAAGGCGTTATCTTAATGCACGTGCGACGATTAATGTGCTTTTACGTTTTAGAGCGGTACCTGTTATTAATGAGAATGATACTGTTGCGACAAATGAAATTCGTTATGGTGATAATGATCGTTTAGCTGCACGTGTGGCAACAATGATGGGGGCAGATCTTTTAATACTTTTATCTGATATTGATGGTCTTTATACAAAGTCTCCCCATAGTGATCCAACGGCTGAATTTATACCTTTTGTTGCATCCATTACGCATGATATCGAAAAAATGGCAGATGTTGCTGTTTCAGAGTTTTCACGGGGAGGAATGAAGACCAAGCTTGATGCTGGAAAGATAGCTAATGCTGCTGGAACGGCGATGATTATCACCTCAGGCAAGCGTATGAATCCCCTTGCTGCAATTGACAAAGGTGAACGCAAGAGTTTTTTTGCGGCTGGTGAGAAATCTGTTAGTGCTTGGAAAACATGGATTTCTGGTCATTTAGATCCATCTGGTGTTTTGACGATTGATCAAGGAGCCATTAAGGCTCTTGAGTCAGGAAAATCATTATTAGCTGCAGGGGTTATTGCTGTTGAGGGAAATTTCCATCGTGGGGATACGGTTGCAATTGTTGATACAAATGGGGTTGAGATTGCACGTGGACTTGTAAGCTATGGCAAAGATGAGGCTGTACGCATTATAGGACGTAAAAGCGAAGAAATTGAATCTATTCTTGGGTATGAGGCGCGCTCTGCTATGGTGCATCGTAATGATATGATTCTACGTTTCTTGACCAATTCTGTTTAAAAAAGTTACTTTTGTTTTTATTGTTTTGGCAGAGTGGATAATACGATGACTTTAGAAGAACAAATGAAAGATATGGGACAAAAAGCACGTTATGCCGCTGCAGCATTGGCTGTTGCTTCTTCTGAGCAAAAGAACAATGCATTGGAAATGATCGCTTTAAGTCTAGAGGCTCAGTCAGATAAAATTTTACGAGCGAATTGTCAAGATTTAGAGAATGCTGCTCAGAATAATTTGAAAGCAGCAATGATTGATCGGCTAAAATTGGATGACTTGCGTTTACGTACAATGATAGACAGTGTTCGCCAAGTTGCTCGTTTATCTGATCCTGTTGGACAGGTCATGAGTGCGTGGAAACGTCCAAATGGGCTTCATATAAGTCGTGTACGAACACCTCTTGGTGTGATTGGTATTATTTATGAAAGTCGTCCAAATGTTACAGTTGATGCAAGTTCTTTGTGCTTAAAAGCAGGCAATGCTGTGATTTTGCGCGGTGGTTCGGATAGCTTTCATTCTTCTCATGCTCTTTATGGAGCTTTGGTACAAGGTTTAGAACGCTCTGGTTTACCCAAAGATGCTATTCAAATGGTTGGAACGACAGATCGCGCTGCCGTTGGGGAAATGCTCAAAGGATTGGATGGAGCGATTGATGTGATCGTACCACGTGGTGGAAAGAGCCTTGTTGCCCGCGTTCAGTCTGATGCACGTGTTCCAATTTTTGCTCATTTGGAGGGACTTTGTCATATTTATATTGATAAATCGGCAGATTTAGCTATGGCACGCAATATTGTTTTAAATGCAAAGTTGCGGCGGACAGGGATATGCGGTGCTGTTGAGACAGTTCTCATTGACAGCCAGGCATTAAAAAAGTTTCTTCCTGTTTTAACTGCTTTACAGGAGAAGGGGTGTGAAATTCGTGCCACAGAAGATATTGTTTTTCTTATGTCAGATGTCAAATTAGCTTCTGAAGAAGATTGGTCGCATGAATATCTTGATGCTATTCTTTCTGTTAAAACGGTTGAGGGTGTTGAGGGAGCCATTTCTCATATCAAGCGTTATTCATCAGGACATACGGAATCGATTATTGCTGAGGATTTGAAAGTAGTGAAGAATTTTTTTAATCATTTAGATTCAGCTATTTTGCTGCACAATGCGTCCACACAATTTGCTGATGGAGGTGAATTTGGTTTTGGAATGGAAATTGGTATCGCAACAGGAAAAATGCATGCACGTGGCCCGATAGGTGTTGAACAGCTAACTTCATTTCAATATCATGTTAAAGGAAATGGTCAGGTTAGAGCTTGAGAACACCATTTTTTCCATGGAAAAATTGTATGCCACATGTTGAAAGATCCAATGTTGTGGGTCTTTTTGGGGGGTCCTTTAATCCACCGCATGTAGGGCATCTTCTTGTTGCAAAAATTGCCATTCGGCGTTTGCATCTTGATCAGTTATGGTGGATGATCACTCCAGGAAATCCTTTAAAGGATTGTACACAGTTGCTCTCTTTAGAGGAGAGAATGCAATTAAGTTTTAAACTTATTGACCATCCGAAAATTCGCTTAACAGGTTTTGAACAGGCTATAGGGAGCAAAGTATCAGTAGATACAATTTTTCATATTCTTACCCATTACAGTGGCGTAAATTTTGTATGGATTATGGGGGCAGATAGTTTTACGACGATACATCATTGGTATCGATGGCATGATATCGTCTCTATGCTTCCTATTGCGATTATTGATCGTCCTTTAGGCAATCGGTCGGCACTTTTTTCTCCTATGGCACATATTTATCGTCGTTTTCGTTTGGATGAGAGAGAAAGTAAGCGATTACCTTTTATCAAGCCACCAGTTTGGACTTATTTGCATGGACCTTTATCTTTTCAATCTTCAACAAATCTGCGTTTGAAAAAGAATGATTTTTCTTGAACATTTCATAAGATTCTGCTTCTCTTTAGAGAAATCTCTTTTTTAGATTCCACAACGATAAGAAAGGATATTGATCTGAAAAACATTGCACATAAACACTCTTACAATAGTATGCCTTCAAAAGAAAAAAAAGTTTTTTCTGTTAGTGAGAGTCTTGAAGTTATTCTCAAGAGTTTAGAAGATACAAAAGCAGAAGATATTGTTGCTATTGATATTCGAGGGAAGTCATCTTTGGCTGATTATATGGTCATAGCTTCAGCAAATTCGCAGCGTCATGTATCTTCTGTTGCTGATCATTTATTACATACTTGGAAAGATAATGGGCAGGGGCTTGCGCGCGTAGAAGGGCTTGCTGGAGGTGATTGGGTATTGATTGATATAGGTGACATTATCATTCATCTTTTTCGTCCAGAAATTCGCCTTTTTTATAATTTAGAAAAAATATGGATCACTCCGGATTTAAACGATACAGCTTTGCTTCTCTTCGGAGATCATTAAAATGCAAATTTCTATTTTTGCGGTTGGCCGTATGAAAAGTGGGGCGGAGCAAAAATTAGTTCAGCATTATTTGGATCGTTTTTCTAAAATTTCTGGAGTTGTAGGCTTTCATTTAAAAAAGTTACAAGAGATACCAGAAAGTCGTGCTCAAACAGCGTGTCAACGTATGGAGGAAGAGGGGAGAAGACTTATTGAATTTTTACCTGAAAAATGTCGATTAATTGTGTTAGACGAGCGTGGAGAATCGATTTCTTCAACTTCTTTTTCTGAAAAATTGAGGTGTTATCGTGATGAAGGCATTCGAGATGTCGTCATTGCTTTGGGAGGACCTGATGGGCATAATGAACAAATAAGGAAGCATGCTGATTTGCTTTTATCTTTTGGTTTGATGACGTGGCCACATCAAATTGCACGTATTCTTCTTACAGAACAACTTTACCGGGCTGTGACAATTGAAAATAATCATCCGTATCATCGTTTTTAATATTTTTGTGCAATTTTTAGCACTTATTTATATATTTATTAATATTGTTTTAGCTGACACCATTTAAAGCATCTCTAATGTATACGATGAGGTGTTGTGGTTGGGCAAATGAAAAAGCTTCTACATAGAAAGATGCTATATTTATATGGGGAATGCGTGATATTTGTCATTCTGCTCTTGAGTATGTTTTTTTGCTTTTCTGTATCGCATGCGGAAGATACAATGAGGAGTACAGAAGCACATAAAGAATTGGGAGAAATTCGCCAAAATATTTCACTTTCGCGTGAGCGTGTTGCTTTTCTTACGCATCAAGTTGAGCATTTAAAAAAAGATCAACGTGTTTTGAGTGATGCACTTATAAAGGCGGCTAAAGAAGAACGTACAGTAGCAGATGATATTGCTAAAAGGGAAGAAAAGCTTAAAAAAATGATAGAAAAGCGGGTACAAGTCTATCAAAGTTTAAAAAATCGTCGCGCTGAATTTGCGGAAGTTCTTGCAATTTTGGAACGTATGGGATTGAATCCGCCTCCTGCTCTTATGATACAGCCAGAGGATGCGTTGGCTTCTATACGTAGTTCTGTTTTATTAGGTACTGTTATTCCTCAGATGCAAGAGAAAACACGAGATTTAACACAGAAACTCAAGGAGTTGACCAATTTGAGTAATTCCATTACTACGGAATATACGGCATTAAAGACAAAACTGCAAAATCAAGCAGAGCAGCGAAAACGTCTAGAGCTTTTATTAGACAAAAAAAACAAACTACAAAAAAAATCAGAAAAAGAACTTACAGAACAGCAACAAAAAAATATTACTCTTGCTAAAAAAGCGCAGTCTTTGGAAGAATTGATTTTAGAGCTCGACCGTCAGTCAAAACTTAGCTCTGACGCATCAGTAAAGGTACGGAAAAGTTTGCAATTATTAGAACAGTCCAATTTTGAAAGCCGAAAAGGTTCATTACTTTTTCCTGTTTCAGGAAAAAGAATACATCACTCTAACAAAAGTTCGCAGATTACGCGCTTTGGTGAAACGATAGAAACAGAGGCAGGAGCTGTTGTTATATCGCCTGTGGATGCTTTTGTTGCTTTTGCTGGGCCATTTCGTTCTTACGGACAGTTAATTATTCTCAATGTTGGAAATGGTTATCATATCATTCTTACTGGAATGTCGAGAATTAATGTAAAACAGGGGCAGTTTGTTCTTTCAGGTGAGCCTCTGGGTATAATGGAGATGCAATTTATTTCAAACAGTGTTGCATTGGATATAGGAAAAACTTCTCCAATGCTTTACATTGAGTTTAGAAAGCAGGGAAAACCTGTAAATCCAACTCCTTGGTGGCAGACTGAAAAAATAAGAAGGAGCCAAAATGATTCGTAAAGTTATTCTTTTGGTCGCTGGGGTATTGCTCGGCGCCTGTTCAATGATTATGGTGCAGTCTGTTGCTGCGAATAATGAAGATAATGCATATAAAAAGCTAGCTATATTTGGCGATGTTTTTGAGCGCGTGCGTATGCAATACGTTACAGTTCCAGATGATAAAAAGCTTATTGAAAATGCTATCAATGGCATGCTCACATCACTGGACCCTCATTCATCTTATTTGAATGCTGAAGAAGCCAAGGATATGCGGGATTCTACGAAAGGAGAGTTCGGAGGTCTTGGTATTGAGGTCACTATGGAAAAAAACTTAATTAAAGTTGTTTCACCAATGGATGATACTCCCGCTTCAAAAGCAGGTATTTTAGCAGGAGACCTTATTTCAAAAATTGATGATGTACAAACGAATGGTCAAACATTGAATGAAGCTGTTAATAAGATGCGAGGTGCTCCTGGAACACCCATTACCTTAACAATTATTCGTTCTGGCGTTGATAAGCCATTTGAAGTGAAGATTGTTCGTGATATTATCAAGGTAAAAGCGGTGAAATATAGGGTTGAGGGTGACATTGGATATTTAAGAGTTATCCAGTTTTCTGAGCAGACATTGGGTAATCTTCTGGCAGCAATTAAAGATATCCAATCTAAAATTCCTGAAGATAAGCTAAAAGGTTACGTCCTCGATTTGCGGCTTAATCCTGGTGGGCTTTTAGATCAAGCTGTTAATGTTTCGAGTGCTTTTCTCAATAAAGGTGAAATTGTGTCGACTCGTGGGCGCAAAAAGAGTGATGTGACAAGATTTGATGCGAAGCCAGGTGATGTTATCAATGGAAAACCGCTCATTGTCCTTATTAATGGTGGTTCGGCAAGTGCTTCTGAAATTGTTGCGGGTGCATTACAAGATCATCGTCGTGCAACAATTTTAGGGACGCAGTCTTTTGGTAAAGGATCTGTTCAAACAATTATTCCTTTGGGTGAAAATGGAGCTTTACGCTTGACAACAGCACTTTATTACACGCCATCTGGTACTTCTATTCAAGGAACAGGGATCACGCCTGATATTATTGTAGAGCAACCACTCCCTGAAAAATATAAGGGTTATGATGTAAAAGTTGGTGAGTCTGCATTAAAAGGACATATCAAAGGAAAACGAGAGAGTAATAAAGGATCTGGTTCAGCTGCTTTTGTTCCGAAAGATCCTAAAGATGATATTCAATTGAATGAGGCCTATAAACTGTTACGAGGTGAAATGGCAAATGCAGCATTTCCACCAGATCCCAATAAGGATGTGTTAAAGTGAGAAATGATATCTATAGCTTGCGATTTTGAGGAATATTAAATGGATGCAGGTATTAATTTGAAGATTCTTCCATATCGCAAATGTGTTGGGATTGTTGTCTTTAATCATGAGGGGAAAGTTTGGGTTGGGCGCCGTTTAATGACGCCCATTCATGCAAATATTGACATATCTCATTGTTGGCAGCTTCCTCAAGGAGGGATTGACGAAGATGAAAAACCATTAGATGCAGCATATCGTGAACTTTATGAAGAAACGGGTATTCGATCTGTAAAGTTGATTAAAGAAGCACAAAATTGGTTCCACTATGATTTTCCACAAGAACTTATTGGATGCACATTAAGCAATAAATATCGTGGGCAAATACAAAAGTGGTTTGCTTTCCAGTTTACGGGAAAGCTTTCTGAAATTGCGATTAATCCGCCACCAGATGGTAATAAAGCGGAATTTGATCAATGGAAATGGATTGATCTAGAAACCCTTCCGTTGATCGCTGTTTCTTTTAAAAAGCATGTCTATATGAAAGTTGTCAGCGAATTTCGAGGTAGCCTTAGACCATTATAAAAGCTATATGATTATAAGAAAGCTTTTTTTATTAAGACGCTTTATATTATTTATAAACAATAAACATGTTTCTCTTTTATGTAAAGAACAGGAATATAAAATGAAAAAATTATTTAATTTACTTATAGTTTTTACTCTCTTGAGTATTTCATCCGTTGCATTTGCAACAAATTCAAAGCCTCCTGCATCAAAAGATGCGGCAGCGACATTGCCAAATGGAGCTTCTTCTTTGACTGAAACCTACGGTTTGTGGACTATTAACTGTGGTATACAAGAAGGGAAAAGAATTTGTTTTATGCACCGTCAAGAAGTGAATGAGCAGGGGCGTGTTGTTGTGGCTATGAGCCTTATTCTCAATGCTGAGGGTGTTGTATCTGGTAATTTAACAGTTCCTTTTGGTATTTTGGTTTCTAAGCCTGTTCGTTTACAAGTTGATGAGGGAAAAGCTGTTATCGAAACTGGTATTCGGACTTGTGTACCAGCAGGTTGCATGGTTCCTGTCGTTTTTGACAAAAATCACGTAGCAGCTTTACGTTCTGGAAAACAGTTAAAGTTGGCAATGACAATTGCTGCTACAGGTGAACCAGCTTTAAATGATTTATTTGTTCAGCTCAATGGTTTTAGCAGTGCTCTTAACCGTTTGACTGCTTTGCAGAAATAATTTTAAAAATAAAATAAAAGCGGCCTTTAAAAGGCCGTTTTTAGTTAGTTTGTTTTTTATATATTAATAATTAAAACGATGAGATTTAAGATTAATCCTATAAGGGATATTCAAATTTTTTGCTGTTTCTTCTATTTTCATGTACTATTTTTAATTTTGATATTTGTTTTCTAGCTGCATCGTCATTAAATAGAGAGATGAAGAATTTAGATGTCTGGTTTTTATTCAAGAAAAAAGAGTATTGAAGTATAAAACCATTTTTTGGTACACAAACCTACTTTAATGAAGGTTTTCTATACGCTCTTCTGTTTCCTTGATTGAAAGGGATGACGCATGATTTATGCATTGCTTCGAACGATTGATTTGATTTTTGATATTTATATTGATATTTTAATCGCTAGTGTCATTTTTTCTTGGCTTTATGTCTTTAATATCATAAATTCGCGCAATCGCTTTGTTATTTTGATAGGAAGCTTTCTAAATCGTCTTACAAATCCTGTTCTAAGCCGTGTCCGGCAAATTTTACCAAATTTTGGAACAATTGATATTTCACCTATTGTAGTGTTTATTATTATTTATTTTATTCGTACTTTCATGTGGCGCGTTTACGCAAACATGTATTTATAGAAATATTACTTGAGGCGAATACATGTTTTATCAAGTTGATAAAAATAACTTGATTTTGTTTGTATATCTCATTCCCAAATCATCCGTTGACAAAATAATAGGGGTTGAATGTAGGGATGGTGAAAAACAATATCTGGTTATACGCCTTCGTGCTGTTCCTGAAGATGGAAAAGCGAATAAAGCTCTCATTAAATTTCTTGCGAAGCAGTGGAGAATACCATCTTCTTCTATTTCTCTGAAAAACGGCACAATATCTCGATACAAACAACTTTACTTTTCAACACATTTAGAAGAGCTAAAGCAGATATGGCAATCCTTTAGAGATTGTATCTCGTAGAAAAAATAAATAATAAAGCTTATTAAAAAAACAGGCTTTATTTTATTAAAATCGTTATATTTTTTTATTGCGCTCAACAGCCTGCTTAATTAATTCATAAGCAAAGTTTTTATCACGCCATCCTTCAATTTTGGCCCATTTCCCAGGTTCCAGATCTTTGTAATGCTTGAAGAAATGTTCAATTTGTTTGAGTGTAATCTCGGGCAGATCTGTATAGTCATGAATATTGATATAGCGTTTTGTTAATTTTGGAGTGGGAATGGCAATAATTTTTTCATCTTTACCACCATCATCTTCCATCATCAGAGCTCCTATGGGGCGAACATTGATAACACAACCAGGGATAAGTGGACGGGTATTACAGATAAGGACATCAATAGGATCACCATCATCTGAAAGCGTATGAGGGACAAAACCGTAATTTCCAGGATAAACCATTGATGTATGAAGAAAACGGTCAACAAATAATGCGCCCGACTTTTTATCCATTTCATATTTTATTGGTTGACCACCAAGAGAGACTTCCACAATAACGTTAATATCTTCTGGTGGATTCTTGCCTACGGGTATTTCTTTAATATTCATAGAGACATCCTTTCTGGGATATAGTGAGGCTCAATACAATTAAATATTTTACCAAAGAGATTATGAAATTAGCTTAAAATTGATGCACGTGTTTTTTCAAAACGTTTACGTTCATTAGGATCAAGATAGAGTTTGCGGAGACGAATATTTTTAGGGGTTACTTCCACAAGCTCATCATCTTGTATCCACGATAAGGCACGTTCTAATGTCATTTTAATGGGAGGCGTTAGCTTTACGGCTTCATCTTTTCCGGAAGCGCGCATATTGGTGAGTTTTTTTCCTTTTAACACATTAACTTCTAAGTCATTATCTCGTGAGTGGATGCCAATAATCATACCTTGATAGACTTTCACACCCGCATCGATGATCATAGGTCCACGATCTTCAAGATTAAAAAGAGCATAAGCGACAGATTCACCATTGTCATTTGAAATCATAACACCATTAACACGACCAGCAATGTCTCCTTTATAAGGTTCATAAGCATGGAAAAGGCGATTCATAATTGCTGTACCACGTGTGTCCGTTAAAAGTTCAGATTGATAACCAATGAGTCCTCTGGTTGGCGCATAAAAAACAAGTCGGACACGATTTCCCCCAGAAGGGCGTAATTCCACCATTTCGCCCTTACGTTCCGACATTTTTTGTACAACAGTACCGGAATATTCTTCATCAACATCGATAACAACTTCTTCAACTGGTTCAAGAGTTATTCCATTTTCATCTTTTTGCATAACAACACGTGGGCGTGAAACACTAAGCTCAAATCCTTCACGGCGCATATTTTCAATGAGAACTGCAAGCTGTAATTCTCCTCGTCCTGAAACGTAGAAAGAATCTTTATCGGCTGATTCTTCAATTTTAAGAGCGACGTTGCCTTCTGCCTCTTTTAACAATCTGTCACGAATGACACGACTTGTTACTTTATCGCCTTCAGTTCCAGCAAGGGGACTATCGTTGACGAGAAAACTCATAGTAACAGTAGGAGGATCAATTGGTTGGGCAGTAAGGGGTTCATTAACAGTAGGATCACAGAAAGTATCAGCAACGGTACCTTTTTGTAGACCTGCAATCGCAACAATATCACCAGCACTTCCTTCTTCAATAGGTTGCCGTTCTAAGCCACGAAATGCTAAAATCTTTGAAATACGCCCAGTTTCTAAAAGTTTTCCATCTTGTCCAAGAACCTTGACATTTTGGTTGGGTTTTAGAGAGCCAGAATGAATCCGCCCTGTAATAATTCGTCCCAAAAACGGATCCGCTTCAAGAATAGTTCCAATCATGCGAAACGGTCCTTCTGCTACACTAGGAGAAGGGACATGCTGCGTCACAAGATCAAATAAAGGACCTAATCCCTGATCTTTTGGTCCCTCGGGGGCTTCAGCCATCCATCCATCGCGTCCAGATCCATAAAGAATAGGAAAATCAAGCTGTTCATCGGTTGCATCAAGAGCAGCGAAAAGGTCAAAAACCTCATTAATGACTTCATCAACGCGTGCATCAGGCCGGTCAATTTTATTAATAGCAACAATAGGGCGCAACCCCACTTTCAATGCTTTGCCAACGACAAATTTTGTTTGTGGCATTGGTCCTTCAGCAGCATCAACAAGTACAATGGCTCCATCAACCATATTTAGAATGCGTTCAACTTCTCCACCAAAGTCGGCATGTCCTGGTGTATCAACAATATTAATTCGAGTATCTTTCCAAACAACAGATGTCACTTTCGCTAGGATTGTAATTCCACGTTCTTTTTCAATATCGTTTGAATCCATCATACGTTCGCTTGTACGCTGATTATCACGGAAGTTTCCTGATTGCTTGAGAAGCCCGTCTACAAGCGTTGTTTTCCCATGGTCAACGTGGGCAATGATGGCAATGTTACGCAATTGCATAAATTTTCTTCTTTTCGTTTAATGAAATTTCATTTGAGGCAAAGTCTTTACATTCCTTGCCTGACTATTATAAAACCTTTTACATGTTTTTTTATAATTTTGGAAGATGGAGGTAATATTTTTATGGTAAAACTATTCATCCAAGTCTTTAAGGCTCTATTAAGCTTCAATTGCTGGAGCTTCTTTTATAGTACGTATGTTCTATTCTCGAGCTAAGAATTGTCCATAAAAATCACCGTCAATTTGATTTTTATCAATATGATGTAAGGAATTTATATGAACGCTTGTAAGAATAAATAAGTATAAAGCTAGCTGTATTATTATTGTTGTTTTGCAAAGAGGCTGATAAAAATCCGGAATATCTCTTAATCCATAGCCAATTTATTGACGACTGTACGATATTTTTATTCTAACAAAGCTTTTTCTTATTCTATAACTTGTCAATCAAAATCCAGATTTAATGCTAGCGTGTATTTGAGGTAAATATTGAGACGATTAAGCATTTTATAAGATTTTAGATTTTGTATGCCAGATTGGGGCAAGAGTTATATCTGTTTTATTTATGAAACCGGAATACAGTCTTATTTAGAAAGAATATGAAGGCATCAAAAGAAAATTCTTATCTTTGCCGTTAAGCCAAATTTATGCTTTCAAAAGCATCTAAGCAATATAAACCATGAGGATAGTGCATTGCCTCACACTTTTGTTAATCGCATTCTCTAATAGGAGTATGCTTTTCATGCTAAACAGAACGCTTTAAACAGAATAGACCTGTTGTTGCATATTTATGTACTTAAGAGAGATTTTTGAACGTATACTACATCCATTTCATGATAGGGATCATAAATGATATAATATACGCGAATAGTATACTATCAACACCGTTGTGAAGAAATATAAAGCCTATTGTGCATATCATTATTATTCTTTCTCAGCTATCAATATTGCAACAGTTTTTGATACGAGAGAGAGAGAGGATATAAGAAGTATTTATTTTTTCTTGAATAGTTTTTAGCTATACACCAATCCCGTTTGTGACAAGCAAGAAGATAACTTTAATTCATTTAATATGAAAAGCTTTATGATGAGGCAAATTTACGATATTCGGAGCTGTTATTCAATAAAAATAATAAATTGTCTATGGAGCGGTGCGCTAGAAAATAAATTAATGGAGCTTATTCTCTTCTGGAAAGATCTTAGGTTACATGACAAAGTCTTTCCAGAAGAAAGAGTTTTTACTTTACATGTTTAAAGAAGAGTTCCTGACAAAATGATGGAAGCTACAGAAAAATAGATTATAATGCCCATGACATCTACTAAAGTTGCCACAAAAGGAGCAGAAGCACTTGCTGGATCAAACTTTAAGCCTTTAAGAATAAAAGGCAGCATAGATCCAGAAAGAGAACCAAAGGTAACGATTCCGACTAAAGCTGTACCTACTGTTGTCGAAACAGCAATCCAATGTTGCCCATAGTCGTAGATACCGAATTTTTGCCAGAGAGCAATGCGCGTAATGCCAATAATTCCAAGTAAGAGACCAAGAGATAGTCCTGTTGGAATTTCACGAATGAACACTTTCCACCAGTCTTTCAACGTGAGTTCACGTAAAGCCAATGCACGGATAATAAGGGATGTAGCCTGTGAGCCGGAATTTCCTCCTGAGCTCATAATGAGAGGTATGAACAGTGTAAGAATAATCGCTTTTTCGAGTTCTGTTTCGAAATGTTGCATAGCACTTGCTGTCAGCATTTCACCGACAAAGAGTAAAGCGAGCCATCCGCCACGTTTTTTCATCATTTCAGGGAACTTAATTTGCATATAGGGCTTATTAAGCGCTTCCATACCCCCAAATTTATAGGCATCTTCATTCATCTCATCAACCATAGTATCAAGCACGTCATCGACGGTTACAATGCCAATGACATGGTTACTTTCATCAACTACAGGCACAGAGAGAAGATCATGGCGCTGGAAAAGGCGTGCGATATCTTCATGATGTGTGAAGGGCGATATTGTAATGGGCGAGTCATGGGTAGGGACATTAAGAATTTGTTCATCAGGTGAGGCAAGAATAAGGTTACGCAGTGAAACAGCTTTGAGAAGAATACCTGTTTTAGGGTCAATTACATAGCTGGTATAAACGGTTTCACGTGTTCGCTCGACCTCACGAATGTGATCCAAAGTTTTTTGTATAGTCCAGTTTGAAGGAACGGCTATAAATTCTGTTGTCATCAGTGCCCCTGCTGTATGATCAGGATAACTGGTGAGTTTTTTAAGTTCAGCGCGCGTTAAGGGCTTAAGCAAGGCATAAAGTCGTGTGCGGGTTTCTTTATCCATTTCTTGAAAGACGTCTGCAGCAGCATCGGCAGACATGCCATCAAGAATTTCAACAGCACGATTTATAGGGAGAAGTTCTAGGATGGAAGCAGGTTGTTCAAGCTCTGGTTTATCAAAAAGTTCGATAACATAATCAAGAGGCAGAAGACTAAGAATGGTTACACGTTCCATGATATCGAGGTCATTGATGATATCAATAGAGTCTGCAAAATGCTGATTTTTTAACTTTTCAGCGAGAGCTTCAGGAGAAAAATTTTTGAAGTCGAAGGTCGTTTTGATTTCAGTCATGATAAAGTACCTCCTGAAGAGTTGGAGAGTTGTAAATCTAGATAATAGATGAGATAATAACAAAAAGTTTATGGAAGATTTAAAAAAACTCCCCAGCTATATTCCCAATTGTTAATATTTTGAGTAAAGTCAAGGGTGAATTATAAGTTATAAACAAGTTTCTGAATCGCTAAAACGAGAATACAGCTTAATTTGAGGATAATATAAAAGCATAAATGTAAAAATCAGTTCTGATTTTTACCATCATTTCTTTAATGTAGTTTTGTGATTTTCAAAAGAATCTACAGCAATATTTTGTGAAGAGTGGAGATTATGCCTTTCTTCAAGTGTTTTTTTAATATGCAATTCTATTGTGAAGTGTGAGCGAATAATCTTTATTTCTCCAATATAATATGTTTTGAAATGAAAGAATTTTACGATTTCTAGGTTTTTTATTCAATAGCGTTTGGAAAGGTCGTTTTGAAACTCACAAAATAGTTTTAGTATATTATCAATTTGTGTCGTAAAGATAATTATTACAGCTTAAATTTATAATGGAGACATAAAGTATTATGACAAAAGCAGCAGTGCTGGACTGGAAGGGATTTTCAGGTCTTCCTGATTTTTCTTCTATCAGTGATGAAGATTTTAAACCCGCTTTTGAACAGGCACTTAAAGAAACCGAAGAAGAACTAGAGGCGATTGCGATGGTGCAAGAACCACCAACGCTTGAGAATTTTTTGCAGCCTTTTGAGCTTTGTGGCAAAGCGCTTGATCGTGTCTGTTCAATATTTTTCTTGCGCACCAGTGCTCATACGAATGTATTAATTCAAAAGCTAGAGCAAGAGTTTGTTGTAAAGCTTTCTCGTTATTCTTCAAAAATGATGATGGATGCACGGATATTTGCGAAAATAGATGTGCTTTATAAACAGTCGCAGCTGGGTATATTTGAGAGTGAAACAACACGTGTTCTTGAATTATGGTGGAAAAAGTTCGTTTGTCATGGGGCAAAACTCGATGAAAATGCTAAGAAACGGCTTTTGGAAATTAATGAAAGACTTGCTTTTTTAAATGCTACTTTTGGACAAAATGTTTTAAATGATGAAGCTGAATGGATTCTGTTTTTAAAACAAACCGACTTATCTGGTTTACCGCAAGATCTCATTGATTCAATGAAGGAAATTGCGTGTGAAAGAGGTAATGAAGAAGCGTATGCATTAACACTAGCACGTTCGATTGTTGAACCTTTTTTAAAATTCTCTGATCGTCGTGATTTGCGTGAGGTTGCATTCCAAGCTTGGGCTAAACGTGGTGAAAATAATAACAAGAATGATAATAAAACAATTATTGTAGAGATTGTTGAGCTTAGAGATGAGCAGGCTAAATTATTAGGATATAAATCTTTCGCAGATTTGAAACTCGATAATACCATGGCTAAAAGTGTTGATTCCGTTATGGATTTACTTATGCCTGTATGGGAGCGCGCAAGAGCGAAGGCTTCTACTGAGCAAATTGAATTACAAAATTTTGCCAACAATCAGGGCAGCAATGAATCTTTAGCTGCTTGGGATTGGCGTTATTATGCTGAAAAACTTCGTACTGAAAAACTTTCTTTCGATAGCGCTGAGATTAAATATTATTTTCAGCTTGATCGTATGATTAAAGCGGCTTTTGGGGTAGCAGAAAAACTCTTTGGCATTACATTTGAAGAAAAAAACGCTGTTGCACTTTGGCATCCTGATGCACGTTTGTGGGAAGTAAAAAAGTTTGATGGAAGTCTGCTTGGGCATTTCATTGGTGATTATTTTGCACGTTCTTCAAAACGGTCCGGTGCGTGGATGAGTAGTTTGCAATCACAATATAAATTGGATGGCGGACAAAAGCCTATTATCTACAATGTTTGTAATTTTGCTAAACCATCCAAAGGGGAGGTTGCTCTTTTATCACTTGATGATGCGCGTACGCTTTTCCACGAATTTGGGCACGCATTGCATGGTTTGCTTTCTGATGTTACATGGCCATCTGTATCGGGAACATCGGTTTCGCGTGATTTTGTTGAGCTGCCTTCTCAACTTTACGAACACTGGTTAACTGTACCAGAGATTTTACAAACTTATGCTACGCATGCAAAAACAGGACATCCTATGCCGCAAGCATTAATGGATAAGGTTTTGTCAGCACAGACATTTAATGCTGGCTTTGCTGCAGTTGAATTTACTTCATCAGCTCTTGTAGATATGGCTTTTCATAAAGGACAAAAGGTAACTGATCCAACAGTGTTTGAACGCCAAGAATTAGAAAAGCTGCAAATGCCTGATACAATTATTATGCGCCATCGTCCTCCACATTTTACGCATATATTTTCAGGTGATGGTTACGCCGCTGGTTACTATTCTTATATGTGGTCGGAAGTCCTTGATGCTGATGCTTTTCAGGCTTTTGAAGAAACGGGAGATGTTTTTAATTCAGAGCTTGCTGATAAGTTGAAACGTTTTATTTACTCTGCTGGAGGAAGTCGTGATCCAGAGGAGCTTTATAAAGCTTTTCGGGGACGGATGCCTTTACCAGAGGCAATGATTAACAAACGTGGACTATAAGATATAACGGTATGGTTAATACCATGCCGTTTTCATATTATTCGAAAAATGCAGTTGTGATTTATGCAAATTTTCTCTTCATTATAGCTCTGTAAACAGAGTTTTTTATCTTATTCGCTTGTTTATGGAGGAAATTAGATTTTGTATTTTAAAGAGACATTATGGGAAAGAAAAATTATCAGCTCGATCTTTTTGATGCCCATTTGGTGGAAACCATGATTTTTTTATAAAACTTGACTTTCTTTTGCCTAAAAGGTGAGTGTTTTGTTGTGCCATATCATCGAGGCTCATTGGAGGCTGACGCATAATATTACTCCGCTCTTTATTCTCTGATTCTTGTATAAGTTTTTGAATAGCTTGATCGGTTGAGTAAGGATTTTCATGAGAAAAGGCATAAAAATTTAAAATATTTTTCAATGGTTTTTCTAAATAAGAGGCAAGTTTTTTCTTTCCTTCAGAGGTGAAATGCATGCCATTATTGGTGCGTAATTTGGTTATTTTTCCATTAATATCATAGCCTGAAAAAGAAAAATTTCCTTCTTCATCACTAAAGCCGCTCCAGATATCGAGGAAATATCCTCCTGCTTTTTCTGTTTCTTGTTTATAGAGCGCATTAAAAATTTTCATTTTTTGTGTCAAAAGGTCATTTCTAAAGGCAGGTTGACTTATCCATATCCATGATTTTCTAGAGGCATGAAGACTTTCAGCAATTTCGATAATTCTTTGTTTGTAGATGTGCATCCATTCTGATTGATCTGTGTTAATTGTGCTATAAGGGTCTGTGATTGGTTGATTATCATTTGCACCGATCATCATGATAATAACATCGGGGTTATTTTGATCAATGAGTTTAGAAATATTGCTTTGCCAAGAATAATAATCCGTTCGAACTAAACCGGAAGCTGGCATTGTGTTGTTCATGATAACGATATCGCTATTATTTATAAAAAACTTCTTAAGTGCATCGGCAACAGCAGAAGCTGTAAAATCCCCTATGACAAGAATGCGCTTTGCATTCTCATTTTTTAGCTTTTGTATGTTTTTTGGGGTTACGATCTTTTTTTGCGGCTTGTCTATTTTTTGTTCGATAATTTGCGGTGGTTGTTGCGTCTGTTTGTTATGTTGTGATAACCATTTGAAGAAGTTCGTTGCTTTACTTGGGGATGGCTGTATGATCCCCACAATGGAAAGTGAAAATAGCAATAATATCAAGTATATCAGGCGAACAGAAGACAAAACCCAAGTCTCCATTATTGTTTGCGAAGGAGAAAAAGCACTTGAGATGATGGATATCCATTTGCTTTTAGACCGTGACGTAGTTGAAAGGCTTTAATTGCTTTGCGAGAGGCTGTTCCGATTTTTCCATCAATATTCCCTTTATAATAGCCCAGTGCTATTAAGCGAGATTGCAGTTCTTTGCATTCTTGGAAAGTAAGAGGTCGAAAAGGTCTTTGCCAATCATGCACCAATCCAGGATACCCAGCGATGCGATCAGCAAGAAGAGCAACAGCAAACGCATAACGATCTGCATTATTATAATGTTTCAGAACAAAGAAGTTTTTTGTGACTAAAAATATAGGTCCTTTTGCTCCATCTGGATATTTTAATATTGCTTGTTCAGTTAATGTAGGAAGAGGATGCCCATTTGCGTGTTTTACACCTAATTTTTTCCATTGTTCAAAGGAATACCACCCTACAGGAAGGTTTTTCCCCTGCGGCACTTTTACCTCTACTCCCCAAATAAGATTAGGTTGCCAGCCATTTTTGTGGAGAAGGTTAGCAGCAGTAGCCAGAGCATCTGGAACAGAGTTCCAGATATCACGCCGTCCATCTTGGTCCATATCAACTGCATAGGCGAGATAACTGCTTGGAATAAATTGTGTATGCCCCAATGCACCAGCCCAAGATCCAGTGAGTTGAGAGCGTTTAATTTCGCCACTTTGTAGAATTTTCATAGCAGCAATCAGTTGTGTATATGCATATTTTGCACGTTTTTTATCAGCATAAGCTAGAGTTGCAAGAGAGCGAATGGTATCACGCATTACACTTTTATTGGCTAAAACTTTCCCATAGTTGCTTTCCATTGACCAAATAGCAAGCAGAATATTGCGGTCAACACCAAAACGTTTTTCAATTTGAAGAAGCCATTTGTTCCATTTTTGAGTTTGGCGCCGTCCTTCTACAATTGCAATATCATGGACACGATTATCGAAATAGTTCCATGAAGGAGCAACAAATTCCGGTTGGTATGCGGCGCTTTTTAGAACTTTTGGATCAATAGCATTAACACCTTTAAATGCCATATGAAACGTAGAAGAGGTAATATTGTGAGCAATAGCTATTTTTTTAAATTCTTTAATCCAGTGTTTAAATCCGCTATCCGCATATGAAAGGGATACAAAAAACATTAAAAAAGCAGAAAAAATAACGGCAGAGCCAGTGAGAAGAATTCTCCAAGTTATTAACTTCTCTAAAAAAGAGAAAGTCTTCAATTCTGTTTTTTGCATTTTGAAATCCCCATTAATATTCAATTTATTAGATGTGCAATAACTTTATTGCAATAACTTTATTTTGTATTTAGTTTAATCGATAATATGATCAAGAAGAGGAGAAAACTGAAATAAATAATTCGTTTTAATACTTGCAATAAATTCTCATATTCTCTTTTACATTTTTGATTGTCCATTATAATGATAATCAAAACAATAAGATATCTTTTTTACCATTTCGTAAAAACATATGTTAAATAAAATAAAAAATATATGAATTCATCGAGGAGGGTGAGTGTGCGTAAAATCCGGAAAGCTGTATTTCCAGTAGCAGGTCTTGGTACGCGTTTTCTTCCTGCGACAAAAACAATTCCTAAGGAAATGCTAACAGTTGTTGATAAACCTGTTATTCAATATGTTGTGGATGAGGCGAGGGAGGCTGGTATTGAGCATTTTATTTTTGTGACTGGACGTAACAAAGCAGTCATTGAGGATTATTTTGATGCGCAAGTTGAATTATACACGACACTGGCTGAATGTGGAAAGAAAGAAGATCTTGCACATTTATACCGTTTACAGCCATTACCAGGGTCAACTTCTTTTACTCGGCAACAGCAACCTTTGGGATTAGGGCATGCTCTTTGGTGTGCACGTGAATTAGTTGCAGGGGAACCTTTTGCTTTGTTATTACCCGATATGCTGATTCAAGCCAAAAAGGGATGTCTTTCTGAGATGATTAGTCTTTATGAAAAGGTGGGTGGGGGAAATATTATTGCTGTTCAGGAATGCGATCTTGAAGAAGCACATAAATACGGTATAGTTGGCAAAGGTAAACAGATTGCAAATGGTTTTAAAATCACAAAAATGGTAGAGAAACCAGTGTTAGGAACGGCACCATCAAATTTGTACATCAATGGACGTTATATTTTGCAGCCAGAAATTTTTAATATTCTTTCCACTCAAGAACGAGGAACAGGAAATGAAATTCAATTAACAGATGCTATGATACGGCTTTCAAATGAGCAAGATTTTTGGGGTTTGCAAGTAGAAGGGCGCACTTTTGATTGCGGTTCTAAAGCTGGTTTCATTGAAGCCAACGTTGCATTTTCTTTGGCACGCGCTGATATGCACAGCCATGTTTCTGCCTCATTGAAAAATTTACTGGAAACCATTAATATTGAGAAATGATATAGATCTCTCATTTAATTTCATTGATCGAATTTGATTATGATAATACCGTCTCCTCGTATGGCTTTGCAAGGTGCAGTTGCATCAGCACTTAAAACACTTACCAGTGAAAAGCAGGGGCTTGAAGCCCTTGAAAAATCTCTTCTGGGAACTCTTTCTTCTTCTGTTGAAGCGGCTGTTCAAACTATTAGAAATGCTCGTGGACATGTGGTCATTACTGGTCTTGGGAAAAGTGGTCATATAGGGACAAAAATTGCAGCAACCTTAGCTTCAACTGGAACGCCCGCCTTTTTTGTTCACGCTGCAGAAGCCAACCATGGTGATCTTGGTATGATTGGATCTGATAATGTTATTCTTGCTTTATCATGGTCTGGTGAAACTCAAGAGTTAAGTGGTATTATGAGTTATGCAGCGCGTTTTCGTATCCCCCTTATTGCGATGACATCAAGTGAGTACTCTGTATTAGGACGACAAGCTGATATTGTTTTATTATTACCAAAGATAGAAGAGGCTTGTCCCCATGGTTTAGCTCCTACCACTTCAACAATTATGCAATTGGCAATGGGAGATGCATTAGCGGTTGCTCTTTTAGAAATGCGTGGTTTTACCGCAACGGATTTCAAAATATATCATCCTGGTGGTTCTCTTGGTGCAAGCCTTAAATACGTGTGTGATATTATGCATGAGGGTGATAATATTCCTTTAGTTATGCAGGGAACATCTATGACTGAAGCGATGAATGTTTTGGTGGAAAAGCATTTTGGTTGTGTTGGTGTTGTGAATCAAGAAGGCGAACTAATCGGAATTGTAACCGATGGCGATCTTGCACGTAACATGCATTTTAATTTATCAAAATTTAATGTTGACGAGGTGATGACCAAGGCTCCTAAAGTTGTAAAACCAAATACACTTGTTGGTGCAGCAACAGCTTTTATTAATGATCATCATATTGGTGCATTTTTCGTAGTTGAAGATAAAAAACCGATAGGAATTGTTCATTTTCATGATCTTTTGCGCATTGGCGCCGCTTAGATTAAAGTTCTCTATCAAATAAAATGTTATTTTAGGTTAAAATAGATTGAATGGTACAAAGTAACAATTTTATTGTAAGGTGGCTTTACGGATATTTTGTGGAAGAAAATGATTATTTTACGCATTTCATAATGTTTAGAAAATTTTCAAGGTAAAGATTATATCAGTCTCTTTGCGTATTTTAGAGAGGGTCTTCTATCAGGAGGAGAAAAGATCACCTCCTGCTTAATGTATGTGCTCCCTCTGTTCTTAAGAGAGACTTCCCTTGTACTTTGTTTAAGATTTCCGCTTAAGGAAAAACTGTGCTCCTGTATGTGAGGTGCAGAGAAGTTGTGTGGCGTCATATGACACTGTACAATTGACTCTAGAAATTGTTCCACGGAGAATAGAGCGTATTTCAATTTCTATATTTTGGGCATTGAGATAATTATATGCCCCTTCTGATAGTTTTTCTTCTGTATCTGCTGCACGCGTTTCAAAAACACCATTGTGGAAAGAAGAAATAATACCATTCTCATCAACCCATTTTCCATCAATTCCAGTTGGCATATTTGAGTTATAATATTGCGAAAAGCTACAGGCACTTAACAGCAAGGTGGTAATTGTAAGACATAAAATATGATAGGTATGTTTCATTTATTGCACTCTATTTAGATTATTTTGCTCTCTAGTTTTTATAACATTATTAAATTACCCCATGAGTCAATATGAAAAATTTGATGAAAATCAATGAAAAAGCAAAAAAATGGAAAAAAATGCCTTAATGTTGTATTTAATTAACAGCTTGATGAAGTTCGTAAGTGAAACACAAGAGGTGAAATATTTCTTATGGTTTACAACAATTTTTATATTAAGCTGCTGAGTAGTCTCAAAGGAGATTATTGACATTATGGTTGGTCCCATTCTTGTTGCGAGTGAAGATTATGGAAGACGTATAGAACTTTCTGCTATGTTGCGAGGTTTTGGTTATCGTGTCATTGAAGCAGAAAATGGTCTCCGTACAATTGATCTTTTACACAGGCGTAAAAACATTGTACTTGCACTCCTTGATGTCGTTATGAGTGATTTGAGTGTGAGCGATTTGATTAAAATGATTAGAGTTGCTGGTGTTTCTGTTCCTATTGTCGTTATAGCACAACAAGAGAATCAGGATTTACTCCAGAAAGCTTTAACAGCCGGAGCTATTGATTATTGGATTCACCCAGTAACATTATTACGCGTAAGGGTTACTTTGGATATTCTTGCTCTTATTTCTGCCTTGGAGCATGAAGTTCGAGATATTCGGCGAAAAAAAGAGAATCATTTACGGTTTTCTGATCTTTGCATAAAAAGTAGAGCTATGCAGGTAGTGTTAGAACAATCGAGACAAGCAGCAACTTCTTTACAGAATCTTTTGATAGAGGGGGAAGTTGGAACAGGACGTGAGACATTAGCTCGGATTATTCATCATGAGGGATTATTCTCAGAAGGTGTTTTTATTCGCTTTCAATGTTCAGCCATCGTTGATCCAGAAGAAGAAAATCAGCAGTGGTTTAAAGAATTCCTACCATTGGTTTCTTCTCTTGAAAAAGGGACACTTTGCCTTTGTGATATTGATCGACTTGAGCCCATACAGCAAAAACGGTTTGCTCATTACCTTAAAGAAAGGGAAAGGGATACAAAAGGAGAGTTTTTCCCTTTTCGGATCATTGCTATTTCAACATCGCGTTTAAAGGATTTGGTTAAAGAGAACTTTTTTTTGCATAGTTTGTTTGAACAATTTTCTCACTTGTCTATTAGCGTCCCTGCTTTACGAGAATTAAGGGATGATTTTCCAGAGATCACACAGCGTTTGATTGATCGCATTATCACCGAAACAGGGCGGTCACATGTCCATGGTTTAGCAGGATCTGCTCTTTCCTTGCTTATGCAGTATGATTGGCCTGGCAATAGAAATGAACTTGAAAACTTTTTATTTCGTGCGATTTTACTCAGTGAAGGACCGTTATTAACTGTTCGAGATTTTCCACAATTAATGGGAAATCCATTAATGAATGTTCCAAATATTATTGAGGGTAATATGCAAGAAGATAATGAACAAGAATCTATAAAATTTTTGAATACTGATGGGCATGTGCGTACTTTTGCAGAGATGGAACATGATATTATCGAGAAAGCGGTTAAACATTATAAAGGACATATGAGTGAGATTGCGCGCCGCCTTCATATTGGTCGCTCTACACTTTATAGAAAAATGGAAGAATTGCGAACAATAAGAAATCAAGAACGAAAGTAAAATTCATAACAAATCTCTCTTCATGACAAGCATGAGTTTTAAAAAAATAGAGTGGATTTTGATAAAGTCTGTGTGGGGGTGCTTAAGAAAACAATCGTTTATTGTAAAATTTATCTATAGAGGATGATTTTGTAGATTTAAATCAAATATAAATTTTATGTGACTATTTTAATCGTCTGTTTTAGTTTATATAATTTTAGTTAAGTTTACATTTATTAAAGCAGAGAGGCATTTTTAAAAACTTTTAAATACTACCGCTAAAATTTTGTATCATCAATATTAAATTTATACTCTCTTAAGCAAGAAGTGGCATTTTATCTGCTGCACGGTTAAGATAAAGTGATTAGTATTATCGTTTGCATTACTGATGATACGATAGCTTAAAATAGAAAGTTTGTCCTCTTTGACTCTTTTACAGATTGTTATTGGTTTTGTCCTCTTTTTTTTTATTGCATCTATGTTGGCAATTTACACCTATGGGCGTTTTGTGAAAAATGCCAGGGGGCAATGTTCTTATGCGTTACCTATTCAGAAAGATGAAACGAAGCTTGATCGTATCGTCAGTCAATTAGCTGAGGAAGAAAATGGATTGGGGATTGATAAAGATGCCCTTTCCCTCATTATCAGCAATTTGGATGCGTTTTGTGTTCGTGCAATAGGAGCTGCAGAAGCTGGGCGTAGCCTTGATCTGATGTATTATATTTGGGATGATGATTTAACGGGGCGTCTATTATTAAGTGAAATAGTTAATGCAGCGGATCGGGGTGTTCGGGTACGGCTTCTTTTGGATGATATTAACGCTCAAGCACGTGATCCAGCTTATATTGCGCTAGATAAACATCCTCATATCGAGGTGAGAATGTTTAATCCAGGACGATCGCGTAAAGGTGGATTACGCCGTGGTTTAGAGATTATATTACGGGCGATTACTGTTACACGTAGAATGCATAATAAAGCTTTTATTGTTGATGGTAGGATCGCTTTTGTAGGAGGACGTAATCTTGCAGATTCTTATTTTGATGCTGGTGAAGAATCCCATTTTCGAGATTTAGATTTGATGTTAATCGGACCCTCTGTTAAAAAGGTGGAAAGTATTTTTGATGATTTTTGGAATAGTGCTGTTGTTTTGCCAATTCATACTTTGGTTGTTCCTAAAAGCGCAAGTGATCTTAGCTATTGGAAGGATAAATTACAAAAATTTCGGGATTCCAAGGTTGCAAAAGTTTATTTAGATTATGTCAAAGAGCATATTAATTTTGATTGTTTTATCCAAACAGGAAGGCGGTTATTTTTAGCAGACAAAGTTGTTGTTCTTTCTGACCCTCCAGAAAAAGCATTGCGTAAAAAAGCAAGCAATTGGCTTATGAAGGCACTTTCAAAGGTTATTGGAAATGCCCAAAAAACGGTTCAGATTACGTCACCTTATTTTGTTCCTGGTAAGGTCGGAACGCAGAATTTTAGTAATTTGGTTTCAAAGGGTGTTGATGTCAAAATTCTGACGAATTCTTTAGCAGCTACTGATGTAGCATTGGTGCATGGTGGTTATGTATCGTATCGTAAGGCGTTGTTGAAAAGTGGTGTTAAGCTTTATGAATTAAAAGCGGAGGGCAGCACCCATGGGTTACGATTGTTTCGATCGAGTAAGGCAAGTTTACATGCCAAAGCTTTTTTAATTGATCGTAAAACAGCTTTTATTGGGTCTTTAAATTTTGATCCCAGATCAGCATCATTAAATACAGAAATGGGCATTCTTTTTGAATGTGCTCCCATTACAGCAAGATTAGATTTGTTGTTTTCTGAAGAAACCACAGGGGAAATGAGCTATCATCTGCGTCTTGGTGATAATAATCGTATTTATTGGGATTTTATTGAAAATGAAAAAAAATATAGCATTGACCATGAGCCAGAAAGCAATTTTTGGCGTCGCGCATTTGCAAAAATAATAAGTTGGTTACCTATTGAATCACAATTGTAAATTTTTATAAACCACACTTAAAAAAAATATTTATTTTTCTTTTCATTTTGTTTGTAGCATGGCATAATTTTTTGCCAATCTACCATGTATGAGAACCGCAGTTGTATTTTAAAGCTCCTTGCGGTGTTTTATTATAAAAGGAATTTCGCTATGGCAAAGATTGTTGAAACGGGGACAGGTGCATTGGCACTAACTTTTGATGATGTACTTTTACAGCCCGGTCATTCTCTTGTCATGCCTAGTCAAGTGGATCTCAGTACGCGCATTGCAGCGGATATTAAGCTCAATTTGCCATTGCTTTCTGCTGCAATGGATACGGTAACAGAATCACGTTTGGCAATTGCTATGGCTCAAGCTGGAGGTCTTGGGGTTATTCATCGTAATATGTCTCCTGCAGAACAGGCAGAAGAAGTTCGCCAAGTAAAAAAGTTTGAATCTGGTATGGTTGTTAATCCAGTCACAATTGGACCAGATGCAACACTTGAAGAAGCGAAATCTTTGATGCGCTCTCATGGCATTTCAGGTATTCCGGTTGTTGAAAATAGTGTTAAAGGTGGGACAGCGGGACGACTTGTTGGCATTTTGACCAATAGAGATGTCCGTTTTGCATCGGATCCAAAACAAAAAATTTATGAATTAATGACGCATGAAAATTTGATCACAGTGCGTGAAAATGTCCAACTTAATGAAGCAAAATACCTTTTACATCATCATCGTATTGAAAAATTACTAGTTGTGGATGAACAAAATCGTTGTGTCGGACTGATAACAGTTAAGGATATTGAAAAAGCAAAATTAAATCCAAATGCTGCTAAAGATTCTCAAGGGCGCTTACGTGCTGCAGCGGCCAGTAGTGTTGGGAATGGAGGGATTGAGCGTGCTGAACGCCTCATCGACGCAGGTGTTGATGTGTTGGTTATTGATACAGCGCATGGACATTCTCAACATGTGCTAGAAACTGTTGAACGAATTAAAAAGATGGCTTCCTCTCCAGCTGTTATTGCTGGGAACGTAGCGACTGCTCAAGCAACGCAGGCATTGATTGATAGTGGTGCAGATGCTGTAAAAGTTGGTATTGGTCCTGGCTCTATTTGCACAACGCGTATTGTTGCTGGTGTCGGTGTTCCTCAACTGGCAGCCATTATGAATGCTGCAGAAGTTGCTGAAAAAGCGGGCATTCCCATCATTGCAGATGGTGGAATCAAAGCATCAGGTGATTTTGCTAAAGCTTTAGCTGGTGGGGCTTGTGCAGCGATGATTGGATCTCTTTTAGCAGGTACAGAAGAAAGTCCTGGTGAAGTTTATCTTTATCAAGGTCGATCTTTTAAAGCCTATCGTGGTATGGGATCTGTTGGTGCTATGGCACGAGGATCGGCAGATCGCTATTTTCAAGATGATGTTCGTGATGAACTTAAGTTGGTTCCTGAAGGTGTGGAGGGGCAGGTGGCGTATAAAGGTCCTATAGCATCAGTTCTACATCAGCTTGCTGGTGGACTCCGTGCTTCAATGGGGTATGTTGGAGCAAAAGATCTCGTAGAGTTTCGTGAAAAAGCAACGTTTGTACGTATTACTAATGCGGGACTCCATGAAAGTCATACGCATGATGTTTCTATTACACGGGAGAGTCCAAACTATCGTGGGCCAGTTTAAAGATATAAGAGCATAATGTCATATCGCATAAATATAAAATCTTCCGAGAACAAGAAAAAAGACTGCGCTTTTTTCTGTTTGTGATTTGGTGTAATAATCCCAAAAAGGAAAGAATTAGAGGTTAAAACTCTAATTCTTTCTGTTAAGACTATATAAAATTAGAATTAACTTTTTGTAGTCTTCCGTCCTGTCTTTGACGTACGTTGGCGAGTGTTTGCCTGATCACTTTGGACGGATTTCTTTGCGTTGTTTGAGGGCATTGTGTTATGACGGCTTTTAGATGAAGTTGTTTTTCCATTATTATAAGTCATTATTTTCTCCTTTTAAATTGTCTGGCAGTTGCCAGTAGAGTAAAAACGGTCATGCCAAATAGTGGTTCCAAGCATTTTCTAAAAAGTTAATTTTTTGGTGAACGTAAGATGAACTTGTTTAATTTTATGAGAAGATTTTTTCTGTTATTCAGATAATCCTCATAAATTTTATTTTGCGCAATAATAAAGAGTTTGTTTTTTTCGTAATGCATGGCGGAAATAAGTTCTTTATGGATTGGCTAAGTATCTTTTAGTATAAGAGGAAGAGGGATAAAAAAGTGAATGGGCAGAAGATGAAAGGAAAAATCTAGATACTCTAAATTGGATCTTATAAAAAGTATGATCAGATCATTTTAATATTGAATATAAATTTTTAAAGGCTTTGAGAAGGTTTCATTGGCAAGAAGAAGATAACATTATTTTTTTAGATGATTTAAAATTTTATTATTTTAATGGGAGAAGTGAATGCGATTAGGTGGGCGTTTGCAAGCAGCGATAGATGTTCTCAAAGAGATAGAAATGAAGCATCGCCCAGTAGGAGAAGCTTTAAAGGATTGGGGTCTTTCTCATCGCTTTGCTGGAGCAGGTGATCGCGCAGCTATTGGTACAATCGTTTATGATGTTTTAAGACGACGCTATTCTTTACAATGGCGTATGGAGAGTGATGATATCCGAGATATCGTTTTTGGTGCCTTATTAGATTCTGGAAAAATGACGTTGGAGCAAATTGACGGTGAGTTGGCAGAAGATCGGTTTGCGCCGCAGTTATTAGGAGCTAAACAGCGTAAATCGTGGCAAGGTCAGCAATTAGTGGATGCTCCAGACTATATTCGTGGTGATATTCCGCAATGGTGTCAAGCGCATCTGCGTCCTTTATTTGGTGATAATTGGATCACTGAAGCGGCTGCGTTAGCAACGCGTCCTTCTTTAGACTTACGGGTAAATAACCTAAAGGCAACACCAGAAAAGGTGTTGAAAGAATTAGCAAAAACCAAACTTAAATCTTTGCCATGGTTTGGGCAAGCTTTAAGAATTGCACCGATTGAAAAGTTTAACCGTCATCCTAATGTTCAAGTGGAACCAGCTTTTCAAAAAGGACACTTTGAAATACAGGATTTAGGATCTCAAATTGTTGCTCACCTTGTAGAAGCGCAAGAAAACATGCAGGTATTAGATTATTGCGCAGGTGCTGGGGGTAAAACATTAGCTTTAGCTTCCGATATGAACAATCGTGGGCAAATTTATGCTTATGATTCAGACAAAGCTCGTTTGGCTCCTATTTTTGATCGTCTTCGACGCGCTGGTGTTCGTAATGTACAAATACGAGTGCGAAGAGAAGAATTAAAACCATTAACAGGTCAGATGGACAGAGTTCTACTAGATGCACCATGTAGTGGGACAGGAACATGGCGTCGTCGTCCAGATGCGAAATGGCGTTTAACATTAGAACAGGTGAAACAACGCCAAACAGAACAGAGGGCTATTTTGAATGAAGCGATAGCTTATCTTAAGCCAAATGGGCGCCTAGTCTATATTACCTGTTCTCTTTTTACAGATGAAAATGAGGAACAAATTTCCCGTTTCCTTCAACAACATTCTTATTTTGCTCCAATAGATATGCCAGCGCTTTGGCAGAAACATTTTAGTTTTTCTCCTGTGCAACCAGTTTTTTCAAATTATGGACTTACTTTGTCGCCGGCCACAACACAAACAGATGGGTTCTTTTTATCTGTGTTGCAAAAAAAACATTGATCCATATTTTTGCATTTTTTATCATAAATTTTACGAGAATAATCTTTTTCTTAAGAAAACAGGCTTGTGAAAAGAGAAAGATTGAATCATAACTCTCATGAGTTTTCTTTTACAATTGTTGATTGGTTTTCTATGAGCATATCACATCCAGACACTGTTCTTATTATTGACTTTGGTTCACAAGTTACACAACTTATTGCACGACGGGTACGAGCAATGGGGGTATATTGTGAAATTGCTCCTTTTCAATTGGCTTTAGAAGCTGTGCGACGCATAAATCCTAAAGCTATTATTTTATCAGGGAGTCCTTATTCCGTTATTGATGAGGGCTCTCCACGTGCTCCAATGGAAATTTTTGAGGCGGGTATTCCGATTCTGGGTATTTGCTATGGTGAACAAGTCATGTGTGTTCAGCTTGGAGGAAAGGTTGAAGCTGGACATGAGCGTGAATTTGGGCGTGCTTTTTTGGAAGTGCAAGAAGAGAGTGCTCTTTTTGATGGAGTGTGGGAAAAAGGTTCTTGTTATCAAGTATGGATGAGCCATGGTGAGCGTGTGGCAGCTTTACCAGAAGGTTTTTGTGTCATAGGGACCTCAAACGGAGCTCCCTATGCGGCTATTGCTGATGAAAAAAGACATTTTTATGCAGTACAGTTTCATCCTGAAGTTATCCATACACCAGATGGTACAAAACTTTTGCAAAATTTTATTCATAAAATCTCTGGTCTTAAAGGCAATTGGTCAATGGCTTCTTATCGTGAGCAGGCAATTGCTACCATACGACAAAAAGTTGGGAAAAGTCGTGTGATTTGTGGTCTTTCAGGGGGAGTGGATTCATCTGTTGTAGCGGTACTCCTTCATGAAGCCATAGGAGATCAACTGACATGCATTTTGGTAGACCATGGGCTGATGCGCAAGAATGAAGCTGAAGAAGTTCTCACGCTCTTTCGTGATCATTATAATATAGAGCTTATTCACGTTAATGCTGCCGATATATTTCTTCATGCTTTAGAAGGTGAGACAGATCCAGAAAAAAAGCGTAAAACGATTGGTCGCCTTTTTATTGAAGTTTTTGAAGAAGAAACTAAAAAAATAGGAGGTGCAGAGTTTTTAGCACAAGGAACACTTTATCCAGATGTTATTGAGAGTGTGTCTGCTATTGGTAAAACGGTAACCATTAAAAGCCATCATAATGTGGGTGGGCTACCAGAACAGATGAATATGAAACTTGTAGAACCGTTGCGTGAGCTCTTTAAGGATGAGGTTCGCTTGCTAGGGCGAGAGTTAGGATTACCAGAGCAGTTTATTGGTCGCCATCCTTTTCCAGGTCCAGGTCTTGCAATTCGCTGTCCAGGTAATGTGACCCGTGAAAAATTAGAAATTTTACGTGAAGCAGATGCCATCTATCTCGAGGAAATACGTAAAGCCGGTCTTTATGATGAAATTTGGCAAGCTTTTGCTGTTCTTCTTCCTGTTCAAACTGTTGGCGTGATGGGGGATGGGCGCACTTATGAATTTGTTTGTGCTCTTCGCGCTGTCACATCTGTAGATGGAATGACTGCTGATTTTTATCCTTATGATATGGCGTTTTTAAGTAAGACGGCAGCACGTATTATTAACGAAGTTAGAGGGATTAATCGTGTTGTATATGATGTAACCTCAAAGCCTCCTAGTACTATTGAATGGGAATAATTAAAATGAAGGATAAGTCTTTTTAAGAATAAAATATGACTGAGGGTTTGATATTCGAAAAGTGTAAAAAAATCATTTAAAAATGATTATGTATTTTCATATGATATAAGCCTTTATCTGGCAATCTGTACGTCAATATTTTTTAAAATTGAGAAGTGTGGAATTTTGCATGTCTGAGAAAAAAATTGTTGCACACCGTGGTGGAGCTCATCTTTATCCTGAAAATACTCTTTCGGCATTTAATAATGCGATAGCGTTAGGTGTTGATGAAGTTGAATGCGATGTTCATTTGCTGAAAAGCGGTGAAGTGGTTGTTTTTCATGATTTCCGTCTAGACCAATTGGTTGGAAAAAAGGGGTATATTCACGACATTGATAATGAAACACGCAAACAACTCTGCGTAAAAGGAAGCCAAGAAGCACCTCCCTTATTAGAAGAAGTGCTTGATCTTTTAGCACCAACGAATATTGCATTGCATCTTGAAATCAAGACATGTGGTGAAGTGGAGCGTGAAACAATACTATCCCAAAAAGCACTTGCGCTAATAAAAAGCCGAAATTTATCAGAACGGGTTTCTGCAATTAGTTTTGATCCTTTGATCCTTCGTCCTTTTATTGAAGCAGGAATACCATCTGGTCCATGTGTTGATAATTTTGAAGGTGATATGTACCATCATTTTTCTGAATGGAAGCAATTAGGTTATTCTGATTTAAGTTTAGATGGCTCTATTGTTTCACAGGACTTTATTAAATCAGCTCTTGAGGCTGGTTTTACTGTAGGGGTATGGACAATTAATGGAAAAGCTCGGTTATCACATTGGCTTGACATGCCTGTACATTATATTACGACAGATCAACCCAATCTCGCATTGCAATTGCGTGCACAAAGGTAAAAATACATCAATACAAAGGGAACTATATATCCTCATAAAGTTAGTGTAATGAAAGAAGAAAAATTATCTAATATATAACAATAATACATTGATTTATAATGATAATTAATGGTTTCTTCATGCAAATAAGAGGACTTAATACGTAAGATTTTCTTATTTCAAATCATTCGTTTTCACATTACAAGCAGGGTTGGTGTGTGGATAAAAAATTATTGAGAAAAGAATAAAAATATTCATTTAACGTATTTCAAATGCAAGACTTGTTGAAGCCTTAGGGTTGCATATGATGATGTCGTTTTGTACTTTTATGAAGTATAAAAATGATGGCATACAAAAAGTCTTATATAATTTGATGGAGAGGCTTTATGGCTTATTTTATAGGAGCTATCATGTAATGTAGATGTATTGAAAGATTTTTTAACAACATGAAAATTGATAAAACAATGTCATTTTGTTTTGCGTGAGGGGCGTGATCTCACTACAGGAAAGGGGACAATTAAGCGCTTCAAAATGATTTTCTTAGTTTTAAGAAAAATTCTATTTTTCTCTTCGTTAAATTCAGTAGCAACATCGTGTTAAAGTTATAAGTCGAAAGTTATAAGACAAATAACAAAAGAATAAACAATTCTTTTTAAAAAAGTAAATCCATATATTAAAATAGTCATTGAATGAAATTTGCGATCTATATCTTTTTACCAATTGACTTTGCTTATTTTAGTCATCTCACTTTTTTCAGATAGTTACAAACGCATATCTCGTTAATACATAAGAAAGCTTATAAAAGAAAACGAATAAATTTAAACAAATTCATTTGACCTTTTGGTGGTTCCTGTTTAAATGAGAGAATATATTTCTGAAATAAAACTGTCATAGCATGTTCATATGTAATACTATAGATTTAGGGGTAGTTTGTATTCCATCACTTCAGAAAGGGTGAGCCATGAGTCGTTTTTATTTTTCCATAGCGGCCACGGTTGCTATCGTAATGTCTACAGCGGGGATAACAGCAAGTGTTGCGCAGACAAAAATCAGCTTTTGGCATTCTATGAGTGGTGAATTAGGAAAGCAAACTGAAAGTCTCATTAACGATTTTAATGCAAGCCAATCTGAGTATAAAGTTATTCCTTCATTTCGCGGTGAATATGAAGAGGGATTGATTTCACTCATTGCAGCATTTCGTGGAAAGAAACAGCCAGTGCTTGCACAAATTTATGATGTTGGTACTGGAACTATGATGGCTGCAAAAGGCGCAATCTATCCATTTTATCAACTTATGGCTGATACAAAACAAGAATTTGATCCTACAGATTATTTCCCTGCTATTAGTGGTTATTACTCCGATGAACAGGGACGTATCATTTCTATGCCATTCAATATTTCAACTCCCATTCTTTATTATAACAAAGATATCTTTAAAAAAGCAGGGCTTGATCCGGAACAGCCTCCTAAAACGTGGCAAGATATAGAAGACTTTTCCAAAAAAATTCTTGAGACTAAAGCGGCAACTTGCGGTTTTACAATGGCTTATGCCGCTCAATGGATTGGTATAGAAAATTTTTCAGCGTTGCATAATGTTCCTTTTGGAACGAAGGAGAATGGTTTTAAAGGACTTGATTCAGAGCTTACATTTAATGGACCTTTACAAGTGCGTATGTGGTCTGACCTGAAAAAGTGGTCTGATCAAGGTGTTTTCCGTTATGGTGGTCCAGCGGGTGCATTAGATTCAACACCAATGTTTATGGCACAAAATTGTGCAATTTTTATGCAATCTTCAGGATCACGGGCTGGAATCGTTTCTGAAGCTCAGTTTGATGTGGGAGTTGGTATGCTACCGTATTATAAGGATGCAGAAGGGACACCACAAAATTCAGTTATTGGGGGAGCTTCTATTTGGGCGTTTAAGGGACATACCCCAAAGGAATATGCAGGGGCAGCCGCTTTTCTTAAATTTCTTTCAAAAACAGAAAACCAAGCAAAATGGCATCAGGAAACAGGTTATCTTCCAACCACAAAAGCGACTTATGAATTGAGTAAAAAACAACATTTCTATGAAAAAACGCCGGGTGCGGATATAGCTATTAAACAGATTAATCTTAATCCACCAACAGTTAACTCGAAAGGGATAAGATTTGGTAATTTACCACAAATCCGTGCCATTCTTGATCAAGAGTTGGAAGCTGTTCTTAGTGGTTCAAAAACACCGAAAGATGGTTTAGATGAGACCGTTGAACGTGGAAATAAACTCTTGCGTGAATTTGAAAAATCTAATCATTAATTTCGTTTTATTGTTAAATATTAAAGACTCAACAAAAGAAGTTGAGTTCTTTTTGTTTATCTTTTTTAAGTCTCTACATTTAAAGAGCCCTACGAATGCAAGAAAAACATGCATATTTTAAAAATAGTCTACTTTCTTACGGACTGCTTTTTCCTCAGCTTCTTGTGACTTTTTTGTTTTTCTTTTGGCCTGCTGCTCAAGCAATAAAATCATCTTTTGAGCGTGAAGACCCTTTTGGCTTTACAACAACCTTTATTGGTTTTGAAAATTATCTAACCGTTCTTTCTGATCCTACTTATCTGCAATCACTTCTTACAACCGCAGTATTTTCCATCTCAGTTACTGTCGCTTCAATGACAATATCACTTCTCTTAGCTGTCTGTGTTGATCGTGTCATCCGTGCAAAAAAGGCTTATACAATGCTTTTGCTCTGGCCCTATGCTGTTGCTCCAGTATTGGCAGGTATATTATGGCTGTTTATCTTTCATCCCACCATCGGAATTATCCCTTTTCTTCTCGAGAAAATAGGGGTGCTATGGAATTATCGTATTAATGGCACTCAAGCAATGATTCTTATTGTCATAGCGGCTAGTTGGAAACAAATTTCTTATAATTTTCTCTTTTTTCTTACAGGTCTTCAGTCTGTTCCGCGTTCTCAAATAGAAGCAGCCGCCATTGATGGTGCTGGTCCCTTTAAACGATTTTGGACTGTGGTTTTCCCGCAAATTTCACCAACGACGTTTTTCCTTCTTATTGTCAATGTCAATTATGTTATGTTTGACACCTTTGGTATTATTGATAACACAACTTCTGGAGGTCCTGCGCGTGCAACGAGCATCCTCGTCTATAAAGTATATGACGATGGCTTTAGAAATCAAATAATCGGTGCATCAGCAGCACAATCAACAATATTGATGTTGATGGTTATTGTCTTAACCTTTATTCAGTTTCGCTGGATTGAGCGCCGTGTACAATATTAGGAAGTAAATTATGGTTGAAAATCGCCCTATTTTGAAATTTCTAACCCATATTACTCTCATTGTTGGCATTATCATTATTTGCTTTCCAGTTTATGTTGCTATCATTGCATCAACCCATAGTTCAGCAGCATTCAACTCAGGAACACTTCCTCTTTTACCTGGGAAATATGCTTTGGAAAATTATAAAACAATCTTTGGTGATGGCCTTGCACAACTCGGTCTTCCCAACCTCTGGCCACTCTTAATGAATTCACTCATTATGGCTCTTGGGATTAGTATTGGGAAAATTATTATTTCACTTTTATCTGCTTATGCAATTGTTTATATGCGTTTTCCTTTCCGAAAAACTGCTTTTGTTCTTATTTTTGTTACATTGATGCTCCCTGTCGAAGTTCGTATTCTTCCAACCTATGAGGTTGTTGCGAAATTGGGGATGATCGACACCTATAGTGGAATGATTATTCCACTTATTGCATCTGCAACCGCTACATTTTTATTTCGCCAGTTTTTTTTGACTGTTCCAGATGAACTCTTAGAGGCAGCACGTGTTGATGGTGCAGGCCCAGTTAAATTTTTTAAGGATATTCTTCTTCCTCTTAGTAAAAGCAATATCGCTGCTTTATTTATCATTATGTTCATTTATGGATGGATACAATATCTCTGGCCTCTTATCATCACAACGGATCAAAATCATCAAACGATCCTTATTATTTTAAAACAGCTTATTGTCGAATCACTTCAACATGATCCTCAATGGAATATACTTATGGCAGTATCGGTTGTTGCCATGGTTCCCCCTGTTCTTGTTGTTATCTTCATGCAACGGCTTTTTATCAAAGGCCTTATTGAAACGGAGAAGTAATTATGGCCATAATCCAGTTATCAAATATAAAAAAACGGTATGACAACGGCATTCTGGTCATTGATGATTTAAACTTAACTGTTGCTGATAAAGAACTTCTTGTTCTTGTCGGTCCTTCAGGGTGCGGAAAATCAACCTTATTGCGTATTATAGCAGGACTTGAACAAGTTACCTCAGGTGAATTATGTATTGATAACGAACGTATCAATGATCGTGAACCAGCTGATCGTGATATTGCTATGGTTTTTCAGAATTATGCTCTTTATCCCCATATGACAGTTCGTGGAAACTTAGAATATGGTCTTAAAAATCGTAAAACTCCTAAAGAAGAAATTAAAAAACGCATCGCACATGCTGCAAAACTTTTGGAGATAGAATCATTTCTTGATCGTAAGCCACGACAATTATCAGGAGGACAACGTCAGCGTGTTGCAATGGGGCGTGTGATTGTACGCCAACCCCGTGTTTTTCTCTTTGATGAACCTCTTTCAAATCTTGATGCAAAATTGCGGGCGCAAATGTGTATTGAAATAAAAACACTACAGCGTTCATTAGGAACGACTAGCCTTTATGTTACCCATGATCAACTAGAAGCTATGACATTAGCTGATAGAATAGTCGTTTTGAATAAAGGAGCTATCGAGCAAATTGGAACACCAATGGAAATTTACGACACTCCAGCAACAACATTTGTTGCTGATTTTATTGGTTCTCCTCCTATGAATTTTCTTGATCGCCATGTCTTAGAACAACATTTAGGGCATTCATTTTCTTATGGCAAAGAAACTGATCTTTTAGCATTCAGACCTGAAATAATCTTATTGGGCGAATATCCAGATAAAGGACCTGTCTTTCACACAAAAATTGAGCTTATCAAGCCTATTGGAACAGGTTGCCATGTTTTAACGCGTTGGAATGATATCATCTTTACGATTGAAATAAAAGAACGCTTGACATACGACTATGGTCAAAAACTAAGTTTCACTGTCGCTCATCAGAATTTTCATACTTTTAACAAAAACACTGGAAAGCGCACAAATAATAAGTAAGCATTAATTGATGTGACAAGGCTTTCTTTTATGTTGCGTCATGATAATGTTGCGTTTCGACTTTCTCGATTACATTTACAAAATAAGGTTGTAACCGATGAGATTAAAAACAAAATTTTAAAAGTTTTGATAATGATCCATTGTCCCATGGCGCTGAGAATGTCAAAACATTTATATGAAGAAAATGTGCATTTTCACGGTCTGTGAGAAGAATATTATTTTCAAATCTCAAACATAATAAAATTATTTTCATTATAAAAAATATCAATATAAAATATAACCATTTATTAACCATATTTTGCTCATTTATAATTTTTCATAAAAAACAATGTATTATCATATGTTTCTTGATGTAATAATTTATGTAACTTATAAAAAGTAAATGAGAGAAATAGAGGGAAACAATAATTCACAGATGAGAGGGGATGTGCCCCCTATCTTAGCTTTGATCCCTAACATAAGAAGTCTATTTGATCCAAAAATACGACGCTGTTCTAAATAGTTTGTACGAGAATAGGTATATTCTATTTTACCGCTGGCCATATGATCTTAAATGGTTTCAGAGCTCCTATAAGAAGCTTTTGTTTTTTCTACCAATCACATAAATTAGAGAGAAGCCTACGCGCGTATGCTGCAAGTTTATTTTTTCTCATGTAAATCACTATGCAATTCTCAGCGAGGGTATCCGATCAGTTGCAAAAGAAATCACTGAGAGATAGAAGGCGCGCTTGTTTTACAATTTTCATTACTTTTAATGATAAAAGCAGATGAAACACATCTGTAACATCCCATCGATCTTTCTATATTCTTGAGTTAAAAAATTGCCTATAGACCATCCTTAAACAGATCTTTATGAATATGACAGAAGGGATTGGTGCGAACAGCTATAAGAATCAGCAGGGACAAAGATAGTTATCTTATTGTTTTACAAAGCATTTTATGAAAGCTGGTATATTTTTTCAATATATTGCCAGTCTATTAATGGTTTTATGATATTGCTTTCTTGTAAAGTGCGTGCTTTTTTGTTGCTTATAAATCAACCTAAACTTTATACAGCAGTATGTTTGAGACAAAAATATGAAGACGGTTCAGTGCTGTATTCAGTTTTTGTATATCAGAGTGGAATAAGCTTATCTTCTTATGTAATTTCTAAAATGAGGAGACAGCTTAATTTAGGGGGAATATGAAAGCATAAAGATAAAAATAGTTTCTATCTTCAGCATCATCTTTTAATTTAATATTGCGACTTTCAAAAACGTCTGAGCCAATGTCTCTTGCATAATGGAGACTGCGCATTGCCGAACACATTTTTTTATTACGTTCTTTGAATAGAATTGCATCTCTCATACAAAACAAAATACCTAAAAAGAAGGCTCTTAGGTTGCCAATTCACGCACTTGTTTTAAAAAATATTTTGCAAGGTTATTCCAACTATTTTTTCACACAGTCGTTTATGAGTAGTATAACATAAACTCCATTGTGTATCGTCATCTTTATGCTTATAAAAATGCAAGCTGGGGCCATCATCATACTCTCTGCCAGTCTCTAACATTGCAACAATTATTGTGTTGAGACTCTTCATAAGAGGCATTTTTTCTTCAAGATGTTTTTATTCATACACTCATTCTACTTGCATGTTATAAATGGAGTTGGGTAGATAAAAATACTTTAAAAAAGAGACCCCAAATGCTTCTTATGGATCGTTTCAAGTGTCGAGAGTTATTGTAAAAGAAGCGTTGGAAAATAGAATGATGCCGTTGACGATCTGGACACCATGAGGCAATAAATCCACTTACTTTATCTATCTTAGCATCTATTGAGTATAAATTTCTCTGTAAAAGTAACTTTATTTTATATCAATGTTATCAATTATAGATTGTTGGGTATCATTAGTAACATAATCATAGACTTACGATTTTATGAACGCTTTTTTATCTCTTTTGTAGAAGATCTTAATGTTTTGTGATGGCATCAATGATGGTATTCACATTATGTTCCATCATATCGAGATAAGTTGCTGCGGGGCCATTTTTATTTGACAATGCATCAGAATAAAGTGTTCCACCAATTTTTAAACCTGTTTCTTTTGCAATCTGTTTTATGAGACGGGGATTAGAGATATTTTCAACGAATAGTGCAGCTGCTTTATTCGCTTTAATTTGTTTGATAAGTTTAGCAACATCGGCTGCGGTTGCTTCAGCTTCTGTTGAAGCACTTTGGGGGGCAAGGATAGTAAAGCCATATTCTTTGGCAAAATAGCCAAAGGCGTCATGAGATGTGATAATGATACGTTTATCTTTAGGGATGGTAGCAATTTTTGTTTTCAGGGTATCTTGTGCTATTTTAAGTTTTTGGATGTAGGTTTCGGCATTTTTTTTGTAGCTGGTGCAGGATTGTGGATCGATTTTACAAAAAGCAGCAGCGATATTTTTCACATAGATTTTGACATTGGGAATTGTTTGCCAAGCGTGTGGATCAATAATGCTGTGGTGGTGATGGGCATTATGTTCTTGATTTTTCATTTTGAGGGAGGGAATGTTAGCGCTAACTTTGACAAGAAGTGCTTTTGTACCGCTTGCTGTAATGAGGCGATCAATGAATCCTTCTAAATGAAGTCCGTTGATGAAAATAATTTGAGCATTTCTAAGAGCTTGAGCATCATGGGGGGTAGGTTCATAAGTGTGGATATTCGCATTGGGACCTACAAAAGTGGTCATAGAGATATGGTTATCTCCTACATTTTTTACGAGATCTGCGAGAATAGAAAAGCTCGCAACAACTTTGATTTTATTGTTTGCAGAAGCAGAAAATGGCGAAAGGGAAAGCAATAAAGCTCCAAGAAGAACAAATTTTTGAGCAAACTTAGGCACATTTTTTTCCTTAAAGTGAGGAGGTATAAAAGAGGTGGGGAAACCATGTTACAATAAAGCCACGTGGACTTATCAAGCAGGAAAAAAGATAAATAAATCCTGCGGCAATGATGATAGCAGGGCCGGAGGGAAGTGAAAGATGAAAAGAAAGCAGGAGACCACATACGCTAGAAATGATTCCAAAAAGAGTGGAAAGCGCGCAAATAGGGCCTAGCCGTGAAAACCAAAAACGGGCTGTAATAGCTGGAATCATCATAATGCCAACGGAAAGTAATGTTCCTAGTGATTGAAAGCCTCCAACCAGATTCAACACCACAAGTCCAAGCAATAAAATATGAATATATTTACTCAATGGAGAGAGTGATTTAAAAAAGAGGGGGTCAAAGCTTTCTAAAACGAGTGCACGCCAAAAAATACAAAGGCTGCATAGGGTAATCAGCATTATAGTAGTGATTAACCAGAGGGCTTGTGCATCAAGTGCAAGAACCGATCCGAATAAGAGATGAAGCAGCTCAATTGTTGAGTCTTTTAGTGAGATAATGATGACACCTGCCGCGAGTGCAATAAGATAAAAGACAGTCATGGATGCATCTTCTTTCTGAAAGCTATTTCGTGAAATTAAAATGGTTGCTAAAGCAACAATAATACCAGCGAAGATGCCACCAAGTGTCATAGATATGAGAGAAAAGCCACAAATCAGAAAAGCAGTTGCAACACCAGGAAGAATGGCATGAGAGATAGCATCTCCTGTCAAGCTCATTCCACGGAGCATCAAAAATACACCAACAGGACAAGCGCTAATAGATAGGAAAATAGAACCGATAAGGGCGTTTTGCATAAATTGGAAATCAACAAAGGGGGCAAGAAAAAATGCATACACGTCTTATAACCTAAGAAAGAGAGGATCATTGATGGGAAGATTTTGTTTTTGTGCGCTAATAGGAAAAGAATTGGATGTGAGAGATGGCATAACGTGATGAATAGTGTTGTTTAAAAACTGTGTTGTTTCTCCATAAAAGGCGTCTTGTTGATTAATTTGAATCATTTGGGGGAAAAATTCTTGCACGATGAGAGGGTTATGGAGTGCTGTGAGAACTGTGCGTCCTTGTTTTTGCCAGTATGTGATCAGTGCAAGAAGGTCTTTTTGGGTATTATGATCTACACCATTGAAAGGTTCATCAAGCAAAATAATATTGGCATCTTGCACAATGATACGTGCAAAAAGAGCACGTTGTAATTGCCCGCCTGATAATGTTTCAAGCGAACGGGGTGCGAGTTCTGTAAGCCCAACCATTTCAAGCGCATTTTGAATCTTAGAATCATAAGGGCGCTGGCTTTTCCATAATCCACAAAAAGACCACAGTCCTGTTTTTACAAGCGTTTTCACATCAATTGGAAATGTTTGATCTACATCACATTGCTGAGAAAGATAAGCAATGCGGCTTTTTTTTGGTTTTGTAATTTTTCCCTTAAGAGGTTTAATCAATCCGGCGATGGCTTTTAGCAGTGTCGATTTTCCAGCGCCATTGTCACCTGTTATTGCAACCAATGAACCAGCTTTTAACTTTGCTGAAAAGTTCTTTATTGCTATTCTATTTCCATAGCCTAATGTTGTCTTATTGAAGTGCAGATCCATATTTTTACCATCGTTGCTTATCATTTTGGAAACTATGTAATAATATAACATTTGTCAATAAAATGTTATATTATTACATAGTTTTGAGGACTGAAAATTTTAGTGGGAAGATCGTGGAAAATTAAAAATAATAATTGAATTCACCTTGACGAAAGAGAGAGAGTATATACTATATATAGTATCAAAATGATTGGTGATTCTAAATAAGCACAAGAGAGGGTGTTAGTGTGTTTCGTTTGGTATCTAAGTTATTTCCATTATTGTAAAGAGTTTATTGACCAAGGGCATAGCAGTGTTTTTGCTGAAGGATCTCTTTTGGAAGGATTCCTTTCGTTTTTGTAATTGATTTTTGCCGAAAAAGAGTAAAACAGAGCTCTTGAAAAACGGTAGTTTAGAACGTTAGTTTTTTAGACAGCAGGAGGGAATTGTAATGCAAGCAAAAGATTGTTTTATAACTGGAGGTCTTTGCCATTTAAGTTATAGAATAATCGCTTATTCTCATCATAGTCTTTGAAGTTATTTGATGAGGAATTCTGTTATGTTCAGGAAGCTGTGTACTATTTTAAAATAACCACATGTTTTGCGTACAATTTCTGTTTTTTGTTATTCTTGAGTACTTATAAAATTATTAGATTGACCTTTTAGGGTTGATTGTTTGGAATTGTGAAAGTTGAAGAAAATGTCGATCACTATTTATAGCAAACCATCTTGTGTCCAATGTGATGCTACACGCCGCGCTTTTGATGCAAAAGGCATTCATTATCGTGTTGTTGATATTTCTTGTGATGAACAAGCATACAGTTTTGTTCAATCTCTGGGGTATCGTCAGGTTCCTGTAGTCGTTTGTGGTGAAAATCATTGGTCTGGTTTTAGACCAGATATGATTAGTGGTCTTTGTGTTTAATGGGACTTATTGTTTATTATTCGAGTGCAACGGGTAATACTGAACATTTTGTTTCGCAGCTTGGTCAACGACTCTTCAAAATTGATAAAAAAAAGCCGTTTGTGTTAGTTGATGAGCCTTATGTGTTGGCTGTTCCTACCTATGCAGATGGGGAAGGGAGAATGGCTGTGCCGAAAGCCGTTATCCATTTTCTTAATGAAGCTGAGAACCGAAAATTAATTCGTGGTGTCATTGGTGGTGGGAATCGTAATTTTGGTTGTTATTATAATTTAGCAAGTAAAATCATTGCTGAAAAATGTTGTGTACCTTGCCTTTATCGTTTTGAACTGCGTGGAACTGATGAAGACGTTATTTATGTAAAAAAGGGATTGGAAAGATTTTGGAAACAATTGGTATAGGACAAGCGCAGAAATCGGAGCAGATTACTGATTATCATGCGCTGAATGCAATGCTTAATCTTTATGATGAAAATGGTCATATTCAATTTGATATGGATCGGCTTGCCGCACGGCAATATTTTCTTCAGCATGTTAATCAAAATACAGTTTTTTTTCATAATCTGAAGGAAAAAATAGACTACTTAATAGAAGAAGGTTATTACGAAAAAGCTTTATTTGAGCTTTATGACTTTTCTTTTATTAAAAAGCTTTTTAAGCGTGCTTATGCATTTAAGTTTCGTTTTCCTACCTTTTTAGGCGCATTTAAGTACTATACCAGCTATACATTAAAGACTTTTGATGGAAAACGTTATCTTGAACGTTATGAAGATCGTGTCTGTCTTGTAGCTTTATATTTGGCACAAGGGAATAAAGCTCTTGCTGAAAGTTTTGTGGATGAAATTATTACAGGACGTTTTCAGCCGGCAACACCGACATTTTTAAATGCTGGGAAAAAACAACGTGGTGAATTGGTTTCGTGTTTTTTGCTACGTGTTGAAGATAATATGGAATCGATAGGTCGTTCGGTTAATTCGGCTTTGCAGCTTTCAAAACGTGGTGGAGGTGTGGCGCTTTGTTTAACGAATTTGCGGGAAGCTGGGGCACCAATTAAGCAAATAGAAAATCAGTCCTCAGGAGTCTTACCGGTAATGAAACTCTTGGAAGATTCTTTTTCTTACGCCAATCAGCTTGGGGCACGACAGGGGGCTGGAGCTGTTTATTTGCATGCCCATCATTTAGATATTATGAAGTTTTTGGATACAAAGCGTGAAAATGCTGATGAAAAAGTTAGAATCAAAACGCTTTCGCTTGGTGTCGTTATTCCTGATATTACTTTTGAACTTGCACGGAATAATGAGGATATGTATCTCTTCTCATCTTATGATATCGAGCGTGTGACAGGTAAGCCCTTTAGCGATATTTCTTTAACGGAGCATTATCGTTCTTTTGTTGATAATGCAAAGATTCGTAAAAAGAAAATAAGTGCACGTGTTTTTTTCCAGACATTAGCGGAAATACAATTTGAGTCGGGTTATCCCTATATTTTATTTGAGGATACTGCTAATCGATTGAACCCAATAGCTGGGCGCATAAGTATGAGCAATTTATGTTCAGAAATTTTGCAGGTGAGTGAAGCAAGTGAACTGGAGACAGATTTAACTTATCGCACGATTGGAAGTGATATATCCTGTAATCTTGGATCCATGAATATTGCCAAAGCAATGGAAAGTCCTGATTTCGGACAGACCGTGGAATCTGCTGTTCGTGCTCTTACTGCGGTTTCGGATATGAGCAATATTGCTTGTGTGCCTTCCATTGCGAAAGGCAATGCTGAAAGTCATGCGATTGGTTTGGGACAAATGAATTTGCATGGGTTTCTAGCGCGTGAACAAATCTATTATGGGTCTCCAGAAGCGATAGATTTTACTAATATCTATTTTTATATTGTGACATATCATGCCATACGGGCTTCCAATTTGATTGCACGTGAACGTCAAGAAATGTTTGCAGGGTTTGAAAAATCAGCTTATGCAGATGGACGTTTTTTCGAAAAATATATTGAAAAAGAATGGAAACCGCAATTTGCTCTTGTGCAAGAGCTTTTTGCACGGAACAATATTGTTATCCCAGATCAAAAGGATTGGCAGGAACTCAAAAAATTAGTCATTGAGTATGGGCTTTATAACCGCAATTTGCAGGCGGTTCCACCTACGGGATCTATTTCCTATATTAATCATGCCACTTCTTCTATTCATCCAATTGCTTCAAAAATTGAAATTCGCAAAGAGGGAAAAATTGGGCGCGTTTATTATCCTGCTCCTTATATGGATAATACGAATTTGAATTTTTACCAAGATGCTTATGAGATTGGTCCTGAAAAAATTATAGATACCTATGCTGCTGCAACACAGCATGTTGATCAAGGTCTTTCATTAACATTATTTTTTCCTGATACCGCTACCACACGTGATATTAACCGCGCACAAATTTATGCCTGGAAAAAAGGTATAAAGAGTATTTACTATGTACGATTACGGCAAGTAGCATTAAGTGGAACAGAAGTTGATGGCTGTGTTTCGTGCAGTTTATAGGAGATCATCATATGACAAAGATTACAACCAAAAATCCTGTTGTGTGCGCTGTTAATTGGAATAGATTACATGATGAGAAAGATCTTGAAGTATGGAACCGCTTAACTGGGAACTTTTGGTTACCTGAGAAGGTTCCACTTTCCAATGATATTCCCTCATGGTCAAGCTTAACAGATGAAGAACGTAAATTAACAATTCGTGTTTTTACAGGACTAACGCTTTTAGATACAATTCAAAACACTGTCGGAGCCATTTCGCTTCTGGCTGATGCAATAACAGAGCATGAGGAGGCAGTGTTGACGAATATTGCTTTCATGGAAGCGGTTCATGCACGTTCTTATTCCTCTATTTTTTCAACCCTTTGTTCAACGGTTGAAGTTGATGATGCGTTTAGATGGTCAGAAGAAAATATTCATTTGCAGAAAAAGGCTAGATTAGTACTTGAGCGTTATGAAGCAAATGATCCACTTAAGAAAAAAATTGCTTCGACTTTGCTGGAAAGCTTTTTATTTTATTCTGGTTTTTATTTGCCCATGTATTGGGCTAGTCGCGCTAAGTTGACCAATACAGCAGATCTCATTCGATTAATTATTCGTGATGAAGCAGTCCATGGTTATTATATAGGTTATAAATTCCAATTGGGCTTTGCAAAGCTTGATGAAGCCAAAAAGAAAGAAACTAAAGATTTTGCTTTTAACCTGCTCTTTGACCTTTATAATATAGAGTGCAAATATACTGAAGATCTTTATGATGCACTTGGATTGACAGAAGATGTTAAAATTTTTCTTCATTATAATGCTAACAAGGCTTTAATGAATTTAGGTTTTGAAGCTCTTTTCCCCCCTGAGGTTTGTCGTGTTAATCCCGCTATTTTGGCAGCTTTATCACCAAACTCTGACGAAAATCATGACTTTTTTTCAGGGGCAGGTTCTTCTTATGTCATTGGCAAGGCGGTTGCTACCACGGATGATGATTGGGAATTTTAATGTTTGCATGCAAATAGAAGTGCGCGGGGTATTCCATTTAGATCTTTGCGCACTTCTAAACATTGAAAACCATTTTTTTCAAATAAATTGCAGACTTCATTTTCTTGAGAGTAACCAATTTCAACAGCGACATAGCCGTTTTCTTTTAAGTAGTTGGCTGCTTCATGGGCGAGTTTTCGATAAAAATAAAGTCCATCTTCCCCTCCTATCAGGGCGCGCAATGGGTCATGTAAGCGCACTTCTTTTGCAAGTTTTTTGATATCTTGTGCGGGAATATAAGGTGGATTGGAAACAATGAAATCAAAGCGATCTGCGACAGCATCAAACCAGTTGCTAAGAAGAGGTGTGAAGCGGTGTGCTACTTCAGCATTCTTTGCATTTTTTTTCGCTGTTTTAAGGGCATCTTCAGAAATATCGACTGCCACCGCATAGGATTGGGGAATTTGTTTAAGGAGTGTAATGGCAATGGCGCCACTTCCTGTTCCCATATCAAGGAATGTTGTTCTTCCCGAATTTTCGACCTGTTTTTGGAGAAAAGGGAGAACAAGATCTATCAGCGTTTCTGTATCAGGACGAGGTTCTAACGTCTCTTGAGACAATGTAAAAGATATACCATAAAATTCTCGTGCTCCTATAATACGATAGACGGGTTCGCCTGCAATACGCCGTTGTAAAGCCTGTTCTATTTGTATAATATGCTCAGAAGACAGATGCATATCTGGTTTAGAAATTCTTTCAGCAGCATTTATTCCTGTTATCCATTCAACGAGTATTTTCGCATCGAGATCGGCTTCAGCAATTCCTTTCGTGCGCAATTTTTCTTGCATTTGTTGGATGACATTCTTGAAAGAATATTTTCTCAATTATTATCCATTTCCATCAGTAATGTTGTTTGATGATCTGAGATGAGTGCATGAAGAAGCTCATCAAGATCTCCCTCTAGAATGCGATCAAGCTTATACAAGGTTAGATTAATACGGTGATCCGTGACACGTCCTTGTGGAAAATTATAGGTACGAATACGTTCTGAACGATCACCAGAACCAACTTGGCTTTTACGAGAAGCTGAACGTTCACTTTCCGCTTTTTGTCGTTCGATATCGAATAAGCGTGCCCGTAAAATTTGAAGGGCTCGTGCTCGGTTTTGATGTTGTGATTTTTCTGCTTGTACGACCATAATTCCTGTTGGAATATGCGTGATACGAACAGCTGAATCCGTTGTATTAACATGCTGTCCTCCTGCTCCAGATGCACGCATTGTGTCAATACGAATATCTTCAGGGCGAATATCAATATCAATTTCTTCAGCCTCCGGAAGGACTGCAACGGTAGCAGCAGATGTATGGATACGTCCACCGGTTTCTGTTTCGGGGATGCGTTGCACACGATGAACCCCTGATTCATATTTCAATTTAGAAAAGACACCTTTTCCTGAGATAGTAGCAATAATCTCTTTATATCCGCCAACTTCTCCCTCACTGAGTGAAATGACTTCTACTTTCCAATGGTGAGCATGGGCATAACGTTCATACATGCGGAAAAGGTCACCAGAAAAAAGTGCTGCTTCTGATCCACCCGTTCCTGCTCGAATTTCAACAATAGCGTTTTTTTCATCAGCAACATCTTTAGGCAAAAGCAGAATCTGGAGTTCTTTTTCAAATTGTTCTACTTTTTTATATAACAATGTTAGCTCTTCTTGGGCAAGATTACGCATCTCTATATCTGTTTGTTTATCATTGATTATCATTTCTAATTCTGTAATCTCTCCGTAAAGAGCATTTAATGCGCGTATAGAGGCAATAACGGGTTGTAGTTCTGCATATTCAGAAGCTAATTTGACATATGTTTCAGCATTTGGATTAGTCGTCATTTGGCTTTCAATTATTTCAAAGCGCTTTTCAAGCTGTCTCATACGATCTTGTGGCAAAGAAACCATGATAATATTAGCCTAATTTTTCGTAATACAATTTTATAATTTTTTGTTATAATACTGGCAAAGAATTACCGTATAGCATCATACAAAAAGAGGGAATAGAGCAAAATTTTTTTTTGCCAATAAAAACTATTATATTTTAAAGGTAAATTTTTATAGAACTTGATTTGCCTGAGGTATTTTATCTAATGATATATAATCACTTTTTTAAGAGTTTTTTTTTCCATAAAGTTCAAGGCGGTGATGAATAATATCATAGCCAAGGGACTTTGCAATTTCCTCTTGCAGCTTTTCAATAACATCAGAATGAAACTCGATAACTTGTCCTGTTTCTATATCAATGAGATGATCATGATGTTGCCCATCTGCTTGTTCAAAACGAGATGGACCACCACTAAAGCTATGGCGATGAATTGTTCCATTTCCTTCTAATGTTTTCATGGTTCGATAAACAGTTGAGAGTGAAATACTCGAATCTATTTTGTTTGCACGCTGAAAAATTTCAAATGCATTGGGATGGTCATTTGTATCAGTCAAAATATCAAGAATAACTCGTCGTTGACGTGTTACTCTTAAACCAGCTGTGCGCAATTCTTGCTCATAATTTCGCTTTTTATTCATTTTCATAGTTTGCTTTTCAAACAAAGGCTCCATGACAGTGTTTGTATTTTTTCTCTGAACCACAAGGACAACGCTCATTACGTCCAACTTTTCCCCATGTGGTTATATCATTAGGGTCACGATCTTGTGGATTAACAAATCTATTTTCTTGTGATCGTGCCCATAAGGTGGGAGCATTTTCTTGACTTTGATCATTAAAGACAGAAGAAGCAGCATCAGTTTGCTCAGGCATGGCTGGTTCTGTAGGTTGTTGAATGATTTCAAAGCGCATAAGCTTAGAAGTGACAATTCGGCGCAAATTTCTCAACATACTTTGAAAGAGTTCAAAAGATTCTGTCTTATATTCATTGAGCGGATCCCGCTGCGCATAACCACGAAAACCAACAACAGAACGCAAATGGTCTAAACTCACCAGATGTTCACGCCATAACGTGTCAATAGTTTCGAGTAATACTGCCTTGTGAAAATAAGCCATAACTTCTGGAGAATAGCGTTCAGTACGTTCATTTTCAAGTTTTGTAACAGCATCTGATACACGCTCCAAAATTTGCTCCTCGGCAATTCCATCTTCTTTTGCCCATTCTTTTACTGGAAGCTCAAGATTAAAGAGTTGTTGAAGTTCTTCTTCGAGAGTTTTTACATTCCATTTTTCAGAATATGTCCCTGATGGAATATAAGCCTCTACGAGATCCTCTACGACTTCATTGCGCATTTCAAGGATCATTTCTGATAAATCATCTGCGTTCATGATCTCCATACGCTGTTCAAAAATAACCTTGCGTTGATCATTCATGACATCATCATATTTTAGCAGATTTTTACGAATTTCAAAGTTTCGTGCTTCGACCTTTTTTTGTGCTTTTTCAAGGGCTTTATTAATCCATGGATGGATAATAGCTTCATTTTCTTTCAATCCAAGTTTTTGAAGCATACCATCCATACGATTGGAGCCAAAGATACGCATAAGATCATCTTGAAGAGAGAGAAAAAATTTTGAGCGACCTGGATCGCCTTGGCGACCAGAACGTCCACGAAGCTGGTTATCAATACGACGGCTTTCATGACGTTCCGTTGCAATAACGTAAAGACCACCAGCCGCTAAAGCTTTGTCTTTAAGCCTCTGAACATCTTTTTTTATTTCTTCAATTTTAGCTGTCCGCTCTGGACCTTCGGGGATATCCTGTAACTCTTGTCGAATGCGCATTTCAACATTACCACCAAGCTGTATATCCGTACCGCGTCCTGCCATGTTGGTTGCGATGGTAAGAGCTCTAGGAACTCCTGCTTGCGCAATGATGTACGCTTCTTGTTCGTGATAGCGAGCATTTAAGACTCTAAAATCGGTAATGCCTTCTTTTCGCAAACGCTCTGCCAATTGTTCTGACTTCTCAATAGAGGTTGTTCCAACAAGAATAGGCTGTTCTTTTTCGTGTGCTTGACGGATATCACGTACAATTGCCCGATATTTCTCTTCTGCTGTTCGATAAATTTCATCATCTTCATCAATACGTTGTATTGGCAAATTTGTAGGGACTTCGACAACGTCAAGACCATAAATATTTCTGAATTCTTCGGCTTCTGTTGTTGCAGTTCCAGTCATTCCAGATAATTTCCTATACATACGGAAGTAATTTTGGAAAGTGATGGAAGCAAGTGTCTGGTTTTCTGGTTGAATAGCAACATGCTCTTTAGCTTCTAACGCTTGATGAAGTCCTTCAGAATAACGCCGCCCAGGCATCATTCGCCCTGTAAATTCGTCAATAATAACGATTTCATCATTGCGAACAATGTAATCTTTATCGCGAGCAAACAGTTTATGAGCTTTTAGAGCATTATTGACATGATGAACGATAGCGACATTTTCTATGTCATAAAGACTTTCACCTTTAAGATGTCCAGCTTGTTCGAGCATTTTTTCAATTTTTTCAGTACCAACTTCGGTAAAAGTCGTTGTTTTTTGTTTCTCGTCTATTTCATAGTCTTCTGGAGTTAAGGCAGGAATAAATGTATCAATGAGGTTATAAAAGTCAGTACGATCTTCTAGAGGACCGGAAATAATAAGTGGTGTACGGGCTTCATCAATAAGAATCGAATCAACTTCATCAACAATTGCGTAATGATGTCCACGTTGGACCATTTGACTACGATCGAAGGCCATATTATCACGCAAATAATCAAAACCTAGTTCATTATTTGTGGCATAGGTGATGTCGCATGCATAGGCCTCTCGGCGGGCATCACTATCAAGATCATGAAGAATCACGCCTGTTGTAAGCCCTAGAAAACTAAAAATTTTCCCCATTGTTTCAGCATCACGACTGGCGAGATAATCATTTACTGTCACAACATGAACGCCTTTACCTTCCAATGCATTGAGATAAATTGGTAAAGTTGCCATTAATGTTTTACCTTCACCAGTACGCATTTCAGCTATGCCACAGTCGTGAAGGACCATTCCACCAATAAGTTGCACGTCAAAAGGACGCATGTCATAAACACGTTTTGCGGCTTCACGAACAGTTGCGAAAGCTTCTGGTAAGAGCAAATCAACACTTTCACCTTCACTAAGACGTTTACGAAAGGCATCTGTTTTTTGGCAAAGCTGCTCATCACTTAATTTTACAAATTGTTCTTCCAAAGCATTAATTTGTGCAACTTTTTGGCGGAGTGCTTTGAGACGTCGCTCATGAGCTGAACCAAAAAACTTACGGGCAAAAACACCTAAACTGACCATCTCTGGCCCTTTCTTTTAATTGTTGTCACTCTTGTTGGGTAATTCATACGCTTTCCCCGTACTCTACATTTTCTTCAAGTTATCTGATATGATTAGAGACATCATGAAACGCAGATGGTACCATTATACTTGTTGGTGTGCAATTTTTCACTTTAATTGTAAAGTAGAGATAAGAGGCTAAGCGCTCTATGTCAACTTTAGGTACGCTATTTAACTGATACAATACAAAGTAATTTAAGATACAATATGTCATTTTTCTCTATTATCATGTTTTTCATCTGCATTAGATAGGATTGGAGCAACTGAGATAAAAGGATAATTCTATACTTTTTTAAAATAAAATTACTAATTTATTTCTCTATGTTTAAAGGTTAAAGTGTTATGGTAAAGAAAATTGGAATCTTGAACCTGCCTTCATTTTTAAGGAGTATATTTATGAAATTTAAATTTATCACGCTTTTTTTAGCATCAACTTTATTGGCAAGTACAAGTTTAGGAGTGAGAGCCCAAGAAGGTTTGAATTCATCGTCGAATGATTTAAAGACTTTGGAGAAAGCTTCTGAAAAAGCCGTTTCTCCTTCTCATGTTATGGCGGTTATTGATGGGAAAAATATTACAGCAGGCCAATTAGATGATTTAGCGCTTGAAATAAATCCTAATTTAGTACGCTTTCCTGATGAACAACGCCGTATGATGGTTCTAAAAGCTTATTTAGATATGCAGGCACTTGCAAAAGAAGCAAGAAGCAAAGGTCTTGATAAGACAGAAGCTTACGATAAACGTATGGCAGTCATGCGTGACAATGTTCTTCAACAGCTTTATTTTAAACAGGCGATTGTTGACAAAATCTCGGATACTGATTTGGAAGCTCTTTATAAGCAAGAAGTCGCTGCTTTACCTAAAGAAGATGAAGTTAAAGCGCGCCATATTTTGGTCAAAACGAGAAAAGAAGCAGAAGCTATCATTAAGCATTTAAATAAAGGCGAAAATTTTGAAGAGATTGCAAAGAAAAGTTCAACAGATGGTTCTGCTGCCGTTGGGGGTGATCTTGGTTATTTTAGCCATGGTCAAATGGTCAAGCCTTTTGAAGATGCTGCATTTGGTTTGAAAATTGGCGAATACACTAAACAACCCGTTGAAAGTCCTTTTGGTTGGCATATTATTAAATTAGAAGATCGTCGTTTGAAACAACCGCCTGCATTTGATGATGTTAAAGAGATGTTGCGGACACAACTGATAAAAAAGCGCTATCAAGAACTGATTGTTGATTTGCGTAGCAAGATAGATGTGAAATACCCTGATCCTAATGTTACAAAAATCATGGAATCGCTTCATCAAAATGGGACGCTACTTCCCGATGAGACATCGGATGAAGAGGATACGGAATAGCTAGGAAAAATAACTAGATAGCCTCTTTAATAGATAATTTGCTAGGTTAGTTTTGTTCAAAAAACCTAGCAGTTTTCTATGAGAGCTTATTGATCTGCAATCATTTCATTTTTTTACAGAAAGCATATTGTGGTGTTGAAAATTTCTCCTTTGTCGCCTCAAAAGATCCAGGAGCTTTCTCCCTTATCTGGGGTACGGATAGCAACAGCTGAAGCTGGGATTAAATATAAAGATCGTACAGATCTTCTTTTCATCATATTCGATAAGCCAGTGAGTGTGGCCGGTGTTTTTACTCGTTCAAAATGTCTATCTGCCCCTGTAGAGCATTGTCGTGCATCACTTCCTCATGGGGTTGCGAGGGGTGTTGTCGTGAATTCTGGAAATGCAAATGCTTTTACAGGAAGCAAAGGAAAGCACACAACCAATGAAATCATCTGTGCAGCAGCGAATGCTTTAAAGGTTAGAGAAGATGAAATTTTTATAGCTTCTACGGGTGTTATTGGTGAGCCAATGGAAGCATCGGGTATTGTCAATCTTTTACCAAGTATGGCAGAGACAGCAGAAGAGGGAAATTGGTTGGAAGCTGCAAAAGCCATAATGACAACAGACACATTTCCAAAACTTGCGACGCGCACTTTTGACTGTGGGGGAGAGAGTGTTACCATTAATGGAATTGCAAAAGGTGCTGGTATGATCGCACCCGATATGGCGACAATGCTGTCGTTTGTGGTTAGTGACGCTACTATTTCTTCGGATGCACTCCAATCCATGTTATCAGAGGCAGTTGAAGGTTCTTTCAATTCAATTACTGTTGATAGCGATACCTCAACTTCAGATACGCTTATGTTGTTTGCGACAGGAAAAGAACATTTTCCATGTCTTACAAGTAAATCTGATCCGCGTTATGGAGTTTTTGTGAAACAATTGAGTGCGCTTCTGCATGAACTTGCACTACAAGTTGTTTGTGATGGCGAAGGTGCTCGTCATTTAATTGAAGTTAATGTGATGGGTGCTACAACAAACAATGCAGCTAAAACTATTGCTTTATCAATTGCAAATTCACCGCTCGTAAAAACAGCTATTGCCGGTGAAGATGCGAATTGGGGGCGGGTCGTTATGGCAGTTGGGAAGGCCGGTGTTGAAGTTGATCGTGATCTATTGACGATTTGGTTTGGTGAGCATCGTGTGGCTGTGAATGGCGTACGAGATCCTGAGTATTGTGAAGAGACAATAGCTACTTATATGCAAGGTAAACACATTACAATTTGTGTTGATATCGGTTTGGGTAAGAGCACGGCGACGGTTTGGTCTTGCGATTTAACAAAAGAGTACGTTATGATCAATAGCCATTACAGAAGTTAATGGGTGCACTCTCTATATTTAACTGTCTATTATTTTTTTTAAGAGAATGAGATATGTGAGTTTTTTTTGAGGTAAGGGAATATACTAGAAAGAGACAGTTATCTTTATATTCTCATTGGAGAGTGATATGTGTATAAAAAGTTCCCTTTTTCTTGTTGTTGCATGTGCACTGTTAGATCAAAATAATTGTGTTTTGCTTACCAAGCGTCCTGAGGGAAAATCGCTGGCTGGTTTATGGGAGTTTCCTGGTGGAAAGGTTGAGCAAGGTGAAACTCCAGAAATTTCATTAATTCGTGAACTAGAAGAAGAGCTTGGTATATATGTTCAGGCAAATAATTTATTACCTTTAACGTTTGCGAGCCATAGCTATGCAACATTTCATCTCTTGATGCCGTTGTATCTTTGTTATCATTATGAGGGAGTTGCGCAAGGAAGAGAGGGGCAAAGTTTAGAATGGGTTTTTATTAATGATCTTGATAAATACCCTATGCCTGATGCTGATAAACCATTGATTCAGGTATTGAAAAAACATCTTCTTTAATGTGTTATAAGAAGGAAATATTGTTTAAATATAATTCAATATATTGATTTAAAATGATAATTTATAAATTTTATGTTGAATGGTAAAGTCCAGAGTCGTAAAAAAAATTTTCATTCCAAACTTGTTTATGTTGAATCAATCAAAATCATTTGCTTGCACGTTCCAAGCGGGGAAAGTCATGTGGATAAAATTATTTAAGAAAGAAATAAAATACGTGCTGAAAGAACACTACTCCAGTAGCCAAGGGTCATCGCAACATTAAGAATTGGCAAAGTGTATAATGATGCCTTTTCACACGTCTCATTGTGAAATGAGTTTGGGTGGACTGAGGGATATCAGGAGTATTTATTTCATGAGATATCGATAATAGGAAAAATTTTAAAAAATGCTTAAAAAAACGTTTTGTGTTTGTTGTTAGAGATTGTTTACATGACCAAAAGCTTAATTATTATTGCAATACATGATTATATAATAACATATTTTTTTATAAGGATAAATTCCCCTTTATTTTTCTTGATGTTATACGATTTCTCAATCAAAAAATGTTCAATAACGTACGAATAAAAAGAGTGGTATGTAATTTGAAAAACAATTTTAAAACAAATAAAACATATGGTTAATGAATTATTAAATATAAAAGAAAAACATGAAAAGAATACTTCTTAGGGAATTATATCATGGTACCTTATATAGTATGAGAGATAGAGATATAGTATGAGATGTAAAGAAAAAATCTACTTAAGTAATTATATAAATGAGAAATATACATAACATGAGAAAGATATTATTTTTGTATATTTAAAAACCATAAAACTGAATGGAAAAAGAAATGATAAAGCTGCGTAATAAGTTCTATTGTCATTTTTTTGAAAAGAAAAAGCTTATTTCTCTATTGGTTTGTAATAAAGGTATTTGAAACAGCGAAATATGATAATATCAAGAATTATGATTCAAGTTATGTAATACGATTTATGATTGACTATATGATATTTTAATGAGTGTTATTCAATAAGCCGGTTTATGAGTTTTCTCAGTATTTAAATATAGACGAATATTAATGAAGATTTTTAAATGAATTATGAACTTTAAGAAAAGATCAAAAAATGTTGCTTTTGATTAAGAGGGGCACGTTCTTTACGTAATACAGAACGGCATTGTGTTGCATATTCACGCGTTTGTTTAAAAGAGGTATCTCGCAACGCTCCAAAGCCTATTTCGTGCGGGCACTAGTGAATAGTATAATGTTAAAGCCCCCATGTAAATAATGTAAAATCTATAGAGCGCCACTATCTTTACGCTTATGAAGGAGTAAGCTGGTCCCAATGTTATTACGCTAGTTCTTGGCATTTGAGAGCATTCAGAAGGGATATTTTTTCTTTTCGTAATCATTTCCACTTATACATTAATTCCGTTTGTGATGAACAAGCAAGCGATTTTGATTGCTTCAACATAAAAACAGATTTGAAATAAGAGAATTTTACGATATTTAAAATTTTTGACACAGAATGAATGATGGATAATTATCTTTATAAATCAATTTATTATATAACAAAACATTCAATTAATTATTTTTTATAGGAGGCATGTATTAAGTTTCTTGCATTGGACGACGTTTTGCGATGGGATATTGATTTTTTTTAGCAATACGCGTAATTGCCTCTTCCAATGGCTCGATCATAACGTCCATGGAAAAACCATTTGCATGAATAATATTTTCATGATCAACCATAATAGCAACATGATTTTTCCAAAAAATTAAATCGCCTCGTTGAAGTTTATCAGTATCTGTAAGAGGACTGCCTATAGTTTCTTGCTGCATATCGGTGTCACGTAAAACTATTTGACCGGTCATCATCATAGAGAGCTGAATGAGTCCCGAACAATCAATTCCAAAACCGCTGACACCACCCCAAAGATAAGGTGTACGGATAAAGGTTTCTGCAACTGTGACATAATCTTCGTATACACGTCCAATAGGGCTGAGATGGCTCGTAATGATTGCTGTTCCATTTTCAAGAATAGAATACATTGTGTCACGGACTTCAATTTCATCAACAACACTGACTTTGCTTCCCATAGATAACGGAGATATTCTTGGTCCACGTAAGTCAGCGTGTAAATATTTAAATGTACGTGGTACTGAAACTACATGCGTTTGTTTTATAGTTGATGTACAAAGGGCTGTTGTATCAATATAACCAACATAACCATCTTTGAGTGATTGCCCCCACGACATCGTCTCCCCTTGTTCAAAAATGAGAAGTTCTTCTCCCAATAAGCATTCTGTTTGTCTTTCACTTTTTTTACTATTTTCTTTAAAAAGTCCAGCGACCGCTGTATTAACACGTCTTTTTTCACCTTGAACAAAGCGCTGGGCTGTAATTTCTGTTTCAAGACGTTGATCTGCTAGATCATCTCTGAATGCATAAAGCCTTGGGTCTTTAGAGATCATCTTTTTGCTTCCATTTTGTTACTTCTTACCTTTAAACAAACTCATGAAAACTCTATTGGTAAGGTTTTTATCCTCAAACAAAACTAAGAACACAGTTTAAAACGATCGCAATTATTCTTTAAGATGCAAAATTGTCTATCTTTGTGGGTATTGTGTGTCAAACTTCATTTTTAAATATATTATAAAGGGCACGAATAGTTTGTGCTGATCCACCAATAGGATATCCTGGTTTTTCTTTTGGAACCCATCCATAAAGGTCAAAATGCGCAAAATGTTCAGCTTTTTCAACAAAAGAATTAAGAAATAAAGCAGCCGTTATAGAGCCAGCAAAGCTATTTCCAGTGACATTGTTAAGATCAGCAATTGGTGATGATAACATCTCTTGGTAAGGTTTCCAAAGGGGCATTTGCCAAAGAGGATCAAAAACAGCGTGAGCAGATTCAGAGATTTGTTGTGCCCATATTGAATCATTACAATAAAATGCGGGAAGATCTGGTCCTAATGCTATACGCGCTGCCCCTGTTAAAGTAGCCATACAAAGCATGAATTGTGGACTTTCTTCATCACCATAGGCGAGCGCATCGGCAAGGACAAGTCGCCCTTCAGCATCTGTATTACCAATTTCAACACTTAAGCCTTTACGACTTTTGAGAATATCACCTGGTCGGTAAGCATTCGCAGAAATTGCATTTTCTACAGCTGGAATCAAAACACGTAGACGGAAAGGCAATTTCGCATCCATAATAAGTTTAGCCAATCCCAAAACGTTTGCTCCGCCCCCCATGTCTTTTTTCATAAGCAACATGTTATTGGCTGATTTAATATCGAGTCCTCCCGTATCAAAAGTTACCCCTTTGCCTACCAACGTTATTTTAGGATGATGTGCTTGCCCCCAGTGTAACTCAATCAGTCGCGGTGCAGTACTGCCTGCTCGTCCTACAGCATGAATCATCGGAAAGTTATGGGTTAAGAGATCATCTCCACAAATACTTTGGACATGAGCACCGTAGGTTTTTCCTAATTTTCGTGCTTCTTTTTCGAGAGTATCAGGGGTCATATCATTGGCTGGAATATTGATGAGATCACGGACGAAAAAGACAGCTTCATAAATTCGTTGGAGTTCATTAAGATCAACGGCCTCATTGACATGGATGGACAATGATTTGAAAGAAGAGTTTTGACGATAGCGATTAAATTGATAGCTACCGAATGCTAATCCAAGATAGGTATTTATTTCATCAGAGGTTGTACCTTCTAAATGCCATTGACCAGCAGGAAGTTTTTGAGCAAGCCGTCCTGTGATAAAGGGATCGTTCCCATTGCCAATTCCAAATAAAACTTTTTTTAAATGCCCCGTTTCGTGAGGAACAAAGAGTATTTGTCCTGCTTTACCAGTAAAGTCATTAACTTTTATCCATGCTGTTGTTGACGCATCAAGTGATAAGTTGGCAAGAGTTCTTTGGTTTACCAAGATGATAGGGCAACTGTTATCGATACGCGTTGAGGTAAAATGAATGTGATAGTGCTGCATAGTTATGAGATCCTTATAGTCTTCTAAGTGCGACATACTCGACCAAATGATTTTTTCCTTTTCGTAGAATGAGGTTGGATCGTGGTCGTGTTGGCAATATATTTTCTTGTAAATTTTTTAAATTAATTGTTTGCCAAAGATTCTCAGCGACTTTTGAAGCTTCTTCTTCACTCAACAATGCATAACGATGAAAATAGGATTCAGGATTTTTAAAAGCTGTTTTACGCAAACGTTTAAAGCGCTCTAAATACCAGTGACGAATGACTTCTGTTTCGGCATCGACATAGATTGAAAAATCAAAAAAATCTGATACGAAAGGAATAGCTTTTCCATCTTTAGGAAGATCACTGACCTGTAATACATTAATACCTTCAACAATTAAAATATCAGGACGGTCAATGGTAATTGTCTGATTTTCTAGAACATCATAAGTCATATGTGAGTAAAGCGGGGCACGGACATTTCCGATACCTGCTTTTATAGCCGAAAGAAAGCACAGCAATTTTTTAATGTCATAGGAATCAGGAAATCCTTTACGATTCATACGATTTTTTTGCTGTAAGATTGCATTAGGATAGAGAAAACCATCCGTTGTGATCAGATCAACTTTAAGACTAGATGTCCATCGTTTCAACAGTTCTTGAAGAATGCGAGCCGTGGTTGATTTTCCTACTGCTACAGAACCAGCAATTCCAATAATAAAGGGCGTTTTTCTACTCTCTTCTTGATGGAGAAACTGCTGACGTTTGTGAAAAAGTTCCTGTACTGCTTCAACATGGCATGATAACAGACGCGATAAAGAAAGATAAATGCGTTGGACTTCTTTAAGATCGATAGGATCATCAATAGAGCGCAAACGCTTAATTTCATCAAAAGTCAAAGTAAGAGGTGTGTCTGCACGAAACTCTGACCATTCTTGTGCAGTAAAAACACGATAGGGTGAATATCGGTCAGAAACGCATTTGACCAGATTATCTTCCTGATTAATTTTTTGTATAATCGTATCAATCATTTGTATTGGTCGAGAATTTTTTGCCGCAGCAATCGATTAAAAGTGGACAGATGAGCGGCTTGATTTTCAAATAAATTTTGTTTTGCATGCTCTCTTCTTTAAGATAATAGATCATTTTTCATTAACTTATAGTCCAGTCATTCCAGTTTGCACGAATTTGTGCTAATGAGCGCCCTTGCGCTAAAAAAGCCCATAAAAGTAGACGCGCTTTTACGGCTGATAAATAACCAGACATGAGAGCACCAGAAGCAATCATATCGATTTCTGAGCCTTTATAGCCATAAGTTATACGAGTTGTTGAGCCATTACAACAACGACTAGCAATAATGATTGGTATTTTTTGTGCATATTGTTGTACAAGGTCTGCTTCTTGAAAACTACAGTGTCCTGCACCAAAACCAGCAATAACAACTCCAGCATAATACCCACTTTCAAGGCATAGTTTCATTAATTGTGCATCAGATGATAAAGAGGAATAGAGGAGTGCAATTTGATGATCGTGGTTTTTGGGAAGATCAAACGTTGTCGAAAAAAGTTTTTGATTATTGAAATAAATAAGTTTTCCCTCTAAAATAGTTCCTAAAATACCTGCAAGACCTGATTGAAATGTTTCGACTTTGACGGTATGGCTTTTATAGAGCCAATAAGGTGAATGGATTGTATCATTTATAACAACAAGAACGCCTCTGTTACGACTTTGTGGGGCTGCTGCGACACGAGTGGCTGCTAAAATATTGGCGGGGCCGTCCGCACCTGCTTCATGAGGCATGCGCATAGCGCCAGTTATGATAAGTGGTTCAGCTTCCTTCCAATAAAGAGAAAGAAAAAAGGCTGTTTCTTCCAGAGTATCAGTTCCTTGTGTTAAAACAATACCTTCTGCACCGGCATTTATTTGTTGTTTTGCCCACTCGATTATTTCAAAAAGAATTTGAAACGATAAAGATCCACTTGGTATTTGCATTAATGTTTGTGCATGAATATCAGCAACGTTATTTAAATCAGGAACACTTTTTATGAGGTTATCTGAAGTTAAAGTCGGTTGCATGTGACCAAAATTATCAGCAGTCATTGCAATTGTTCCACCTAAAGTCCCTATGGCTATTTTTTTCATAATTTTCCTCTAAAAGGCACAAACTGTTTATATAAAGCTATTTAGCAGTAATTTACATTGACAACAATGATATCATTTTTCCATTTTAACAAATTGAGTTATGCTGAATCATTGTGTTTTGCTGTATATGTTCTTAAATAGGACAATAGTGATTGAGTTTTACATTGTATGAAAAGAAATCAATATTAAAAAGTAAAGTTAATATTAAGGAGTCTCCTTATGACAGAACATAAGCCAGACATAATGTATGGTACAACAATTATTACGGTACGAAAAGGTGGAAAAGTCGTGATGGCCGGTGATGGTCAGGTCTCTCTTGGGCAGACAATTATGAAAGGTAATGCACGTAAAGTGCGTCGTCTTGGAAAGAACGGAGTGGTTATTGCTGGTTTTGCAGGTGCTACAGCAGATGCTTTCACATTACTGGAAAGATTGGAAACAAAGCTTGAGCAATATCCTGATCAGCTTATGCGTGCATGTGTAGAACTTGCAAAAGATTGGCGAACAGACCGCTATTTGCGTCGTCTCGAAGCAATGATGCTCGTGGCTGATAAGAAAGTAACTTTGGCTCTTACAGGGCTTGGTGATGTTTTAGAACCAGAAGATGGGGTTATGGCAATTGGCTCTGGAGGAAACTTTGCTCTTTCAGCAGCGCGTGCACTCATGGACTTGGATTTGGATGCAGAAACTATTGCTCGTAAAGCTATGGCTATTGCTGCTAAAATTTGTGTTTACACCAATGATCATTTTACGATTGAAACATTGGATGCAGAATTATCTTCTTTAGAGAAAGCTATTTAAATGTGTGTTGTATTTTCCCCTCGTGAGACTGTTTCTGAACTTGATCGTTTTATTATTGGCCAAAATGATGCCAAACGCTCTGTAGCTATCGCATTGCGCAATCGGTGGCGTAGACAACAGCTTGATGAGCCGATGCGTGAAGAAGTTATGCCAAAAAATATTTTAATGATAGGGCCAACAGGTGTTGGTAAAACTGGTATTGCGCGTCGATTAGCAAAACTTTCTGGAGCACCCTTTGTTAAAGTAGAAGCGACTAAATTTACTGAAGTTGGTTATGTGGGACGTGATGTTGAGCAAATTATTCGAGATCTTGTTGAAATTTCGATTTCTCTTGTGCGTGAAAAGAAACGAGATGAAATAAAAGAAAAGGCTCACGTGAATGCTGAAGAGCGCGTTTTAGATGCCCTTGTTGGTAAAACAGCCAGCCCCGCTACCCGTGATAGTTTTCGCAAAAAATTGCGTGAAGGTGAATTAGATGAGAAAGAGATTGAAATTGAAGTAGCCGATAATAATAGCAATAGTGCTTCAACCTTTGATATTCCTGGTATGCCTGGAGCACAAATGGGTATTATGAATTTATCAGATATTTTGGGCAAAATGGGCAGTCGTACAAAAGTCCGTAAGACGACAGTAAGGGATGCTTTTAAGCCGCTTATTGATGATGAATCTGAAAAGCTCCTTGATCAAGATCAAATTATTCAAGAAGCACTTCGTGTTGCTGAAAATGACGGGATTGTTTTTATTGATGAGATTGATAAAATTGCAACTAGGGATGGTGGAGCCAGTGCTGCCGTTTCGCGTGAGGGCGTTCAACGTGATCTTTTGCCTTTGGTTGAAGGAACAACGGTTAGTACAAAATATGGGCAAATCAAAACAGATCATATTCTTTTTATTGCCTCAGGTGCATTTCATGTTTCTAAGCCATCTGATTTATTACCGGAACTTCAAGGACGTTTACCCATCCGTGTGGAGCTCAACCCTTTAACAAGAGAAGATTTACGGCGCATTCTAACGGAACCAGAAGCTAGTTTGATTAAACAATATATTGCTCTTATGGCAACAGAAGAGGTTCATTTGGAAATTACTGATGATGCAATTGATGCTTTAGCAGATATTGCTGTAGATTTAAATGCAAGGATTGAAAATATAGGGGCACGTCGTTTGCAAACAGTGATGGAGCGCGTTTTGGATGAAATTTCTTTCACGGCACCTGATAAAGCTGGAACATCGTTTACAATTGATGCCGCTTATGTGAGAAAATCTATTGGCGAGCTTGCTGCTGATATCGATCTTTCACGTTTTATTCTTTAGAGTTATCACTTGTTTTCTTTATCTGCGCGCTTCGATAATTTTGAAACCATGGGCTTGTTCATGTATCAACACTGTGCGGAAAATATTTTTTAATAATGTTTCATAAGGCAGGTGGCGGTTTGCAACAAAAAGCAGGCTGCCGCCTGGTTTTAGGCACTTTGCAGCATTTATAATAAAATTTTTTCCTAATGAAATATCTGTCGTTTGTTGCGTGTGAAACGGTGGGTTTGAAATGATTGTGTCATACAGATTTGTGATAGGTTCATGCACAAGGTCGTGCCAATAAAAATGAATTGAAAAAGGAGCTGTTATGGATTTAAGGTGCTGTTTTGCTGCTCTCAAAGCGTTGTAGTCTGCTTCATAAAGGTCGAGAGCGGTGAGTTTTTCACTTCTTTCAAGCGCAACGTGAGAAAGATAGCCCCATCCAGCACCAAAATCAGCCGTTTTTCCAGAAATAACTTTGGGCATATAAGAAGCAAGTGCAGCGGATCCCGGATCAATACGTCCGTGTGAGAACATACCAGAAGTGGTTTGAAATTTACCAAAAGTGAGCGATGGTGAGCGCAATTGTGCAACGTTATGTCTCTCAATTTGTTGAGGAACTTGCAACCAAAATACAAGACCATGATTTTTAGACAGTTTGTTGGTGATGGGAACAATTGTTTTGACCCACTTCATCATTGAAGCAGCACCAGCAGTTTTATTCCCACTGATTACAATCCATCCATTGGGTTTAACGCATTCTAATAAATCAAGAAAACAATTTTGGTTAAAACCACGATATTTGCTCAAATGTAAAAATGCACCATCATAGCTGAAGGTTTTATCTATTTGAGGAGAGCAGTGAAATTGAGTATCGATAAATTTTAAAAAATCTGGTCGCCAAGGCGTAATAACTTTTAAATTCTGTGCCCATTCTGGAGCTGGGATTTCTGTTAAACCGAAACTTAACCAACATTGGTTTGGATCAGGATACGGGAGTTCATAATTTTCAAAAGGCAAAAATAATAACACATATGACTCTTTCAAAGAAAAATGCCACTCCAATGTTGGGATGGCATTTCATGATACGATAAGAGGAAAAACTTACTCTTCTTTTTTCTTACGGCGGCGCTTATTTTCAGGTTGTTTTTTTTCATCCACGCACTTTTCTTCATTCATCACTTTATCACCGGTGATTTCCTTTCCGGTTTTTTGATCAACAACCTTCATTGATAACCGAACTTTTCCACGTTCATCAAAGCCCATTAATTTAACCCAAACTTTGTCACCTTCCTTCACAATATCGGTTGTTTTGGTGACGCGTTCTGATGCAAGCTGAGAGATATGAACGAGTCCATCACGAGAACCAAAGAAGTTTATAAATGCACCAAATTCTGCAGTTTTCACAACTGTTCCTTGGTAGACAGCACCAACTTCAGGCTCATCGACAATAGAATGGATCCAGCGTTTTGCTGCTTCAATGGTTTTAGCATCAGCAGAAGCAATTTTAATGGTACCATCATCTTCAATATTAATTTTTGCTCCAGTTTGTTCCACGATTTCCCGAATAACTTTACCACCAGAGCCGATAACATCACGGATTTTATCGACAGAAATATTCATAACTTCGATTCGTGGAGAAAATTCACTCAGCTCAGCACGTGCACTGGTTAAAGCTTTTGCCATCTCATTGAGGATATGGATTCGTCCACCTTTGGCTTGTTCAAGCGCGATTTTCATAATCTCTTCGGTAATACCATCAATTTTGATATCCATTTGTAAGGCAGTAATACCATTTTCTGTTCCTGCGACTTTAAAATCCATATCTCCAAGATGATCTTCATCCCCTAAAATATCAGACAGAACAACAAAGCGTTCTCCTTCTTTAATCAAGCCCATAGCAATACCAGCAACAGGGCGTGCTAGAGGAACGCCGGCATCCATGAGAGCAAGTGAGGTCCCACAAACCGTTGCCATAGAAGAAGATCCATTGGATTCAGTGATTTCTGAGACAGCACGAATAGTATAAGGAAAAGATTCTTTCGTTGGCAACATGGGGTGAATTGCTCGCCATGCCAATTTGCCATGTCCAATTTCACGACGACCAGGAGAACCAAGGCGTCCCGTTTCACCCACTGAAAATGGTGGGAAATTGTAATGGAGAAGGAATGTTTCCTTATACATTCCCGTTAAGGAATCAACATATTGTTCATCTTCACCAGTTCCTAGTGTTGCAACGACAATAGCTTGTGTTTCTCCGCGGGTAAAGAGTGCTGATCCATGTGTGCGGGGTAAAATACTTACTTCTGATTGGATAGGGCGCACGGTAGAAAGATTGCGTCCATCAATCCGCTTTTGGGTATCAAGAATATTCCCGCGAACAACTTTTGCTTGCAACTGTTTAAATACGGTTGCAATTTGATCTGCACTAAACTTACAGTCTTCTTCTGTTTCGGGCATAAATTTATTGAGGATTTCTGTCTTTAGTGCATCAATTGCAGCATAACGTTCTTGCTTATCAGTAATTGTGTAAGCCTTTCGTATATCCTGTTCTGCCATTTTCTGCATTGCTTCTTCAAGTTCAGAAAGATCTTCAGGAACAAAATCACGAGGATCTTTTGCAGCAACTTCAGCAAGCTTTATAATGGCATCAAGGACAGGTTGAAGGCCTTTGTGACCAAACATCACGGCACCCAACATGATATCTTCCGGTAATTCTTGCGCTTCTGATTCAACCATCAAAACAGCACTTTCTGTTCCAGCAACAACAAGATCAAGTTTTGATTCAGGCATTTCATCAATATGAGGATTGAGAACATATTGTCCATTACAATAGCCAACGCGGGCACCAGCTATAGGCCCCATGAAAGGAACACCTGACAGGGTCAATGCAGCAGAAGATGCAATCATCGCAAGGATATCGGGATTATTTTCGAGATCATGCTGTATAACGGAAACAATAACTTGTGTATCATTTTTATATCCCTCAACGAAAAGGGGACGAATTGGGCGATCAATCAAACGTGAAACTAAAGTTTCATTTTCACTTGGTCGACTTTCACGTTTTAAATAGCCCCCAGGTATTCTACCAACAGCATAGGATTTTTCTTGATAATTAACAGTGAGTGGAAAAAAATCCTGGTCTGGTTTTGGACTTTTGGCTGATACAACGGTTGCTAAGACAATAGTTTCTCCATAGGTAGCAATCACTGCACCATCAGCTTGACGTGCTATTTTCCCTGTTTCAAGGGTGAGAGGACGCCCAGCCCATTCAATTTCTATCTTGTGCGTTTTGAACATTTTTTATCCTTAATGACCAGTGTTTAAATCTTTGATTGCTCACATTCTGGTTTTGCGTAGCATATTTCCAAGCTCTGGGGTGGACAACATACTTTTTATCTTTGTTACGAGAAGAGAGAAGTAAACTGCCTTAAATGCGAAACGATGAGCAGTCCTATCCCATAATAACTTGTCAGTTTTTAAATTTTTTAATTAAAAGCAACACGTTGAAAAAATGGGTGGTTTTTTTAACACCACCATCATTTTTCTTTTAGCGACGCAAACCTAACTTCTTGATAAGTGTCTGATAACGATTTTGGTCAACTCCTTTAAGATAATCAAGAAGGCGCCGGCGTTGAGACACCATCTTCAAAAGACCACGACGAGAATGATTATCTTTTTTGTGAGATTTAAAGTGGTTTGTTAAATTAGAAATACGTTCAGAAAGTACAGCAATCTGCACTTCCGGTGATCCTGTATCACCAACTTTATTTGCGTATTCTGCGACAAGAGCTTGTTTACGTTCAGCTGTAATCGACATCGTATTATCCTTTCCAAAAACGAAGAAACATAAAGTCACCCATAGCCGAGATGTCGTTCAGCAAGGGTCTGTGAGGAAACAAGAAGAGTCGAAGACTCTTACCCATTTTCGTCCTTATATAGGAAAGAAGGTTAAAATACTAGTCCTTGACAGCATTTTGAAGTCTTTCTTTAAATAAAAGCTTTTGTTTTGAAAGATTGATTTAAATAGAGTTTTATGAGAAGTCTTTTAAAGAATTATGCATCCTTTTGATACAAAGATTATGAGCGTGTGTGTGGTAACAAAGATGATAAATACCGATTTGGAGGAAAAAGATGCAGAGCATTTCAACATTAAAACTTTTTCGTAATTCGGTATTTCGAAATTTATGGTTATCTACTCTTATTTCTAATTTAGGGGGGCTGATACAGGCTGTTGGAGCAGGGTGGTTAATGGCGTTGATTAGTTCTTCGCATTCCATGGTTGGGCTTGTTCAAAGTGCCACAACATTACCACTTGTTATGTTTTCTTTGATGGCAGGGGCATTAGCGGATAATTTTAATCGGCGTCAAATTATGTTGTGTGCGCAGATTATGATGATGGTCATATCCATGAGTTTATCTGTTTTAGCCTATATGGGATTTCTAACACCTTGGCTTTTGTTATGTTTTACGTTTTTGATTGGATGTGGCACAGCTTTTTATAATCCTTCTTGGCAAGCAACGATAGGAGATATTGTGAGCAGGGAAAATATTCCTGCTGCTGTTAGTTTGAATAGTGTAGGCTTTAATTTGATGCGGAGTGTTGGTCCTGCTATTGGCGGTGCCATCATTGCAACTTTGGGGGCATCTGCTGCTTTTTTGTTTAATGCTATAAGCTATATTCCTCTTATCGGTGCGTTATTTTTCTGGAAGTCGAATTATAAAAAAAACTCATTGCCACGAGAAAGGCTGTTAGGAGCTGTCTCAGATGGTTTGCGTTATGTTGCGATGTCACCTAATCTCCTGAGTATTATGGTTCGAGCGTTCCTTTTTGGTATAGGAGCTATTTCTATTTTAGCACTTTTGCCAATTGTTGCGCATAAAGTTCTTGGAGGAAGTGCCCTTCTTTATGGTACATTGCTGGGTTGTTTTGGGTTAGGAGCCATGACAGCAGGTATTATTAATGCAGTTGTACGGCATCATTTTCGTTCAGAAACAATTATTGCAAGTGCATTTATTGGTTTCGCCTTTTCTTGCTTTTTATTGGGAATCAGCCGTTCACTAATTATAAGCCATATTGCTTTATTTCCTGCAGGTTTATGTTGGGTTTTGGCATTATCATTGTTTAATACATCTGTACAACTCTCTACACCACGCTGGGTTGTTGCACGTTCTTTAGCACTTTATCAAACGGCGTCTTATGGGGGGATGGCTATTGGAAGTGCAATCTGGGGAGGCTTAGCTGATGGTTATTCTCCAACAATTGCTTTGAGTATTTGTTCTCTATTTTTGATTTTTGGTGCTCTTGCGGGGGTAAAATTTAGAATTCAAGAAATTCCTCAGATAGATTTAAATCCTCTTGATCATTTTAGAGAGCCGGAACTATTACTCGACCTCAAAGCAAGAAGTGGCCCGATCATGATAATGATTGATTATCAAATTCATGAAAATGATCTCGAAGAGTTTCTCAAAGTGATGACGCGTCGACGCCATATCCGGTTACGTGATGGTGCGCGTCAGTGGGTCCTTTTACGAGATCTTGAAAGACCTGAATATTGGACAGAGGCTTATCATATGCCAACATGGGTAGATTATTTACGCCATAATCATCGTCGTACAAAAGCGGATGCAGAAGTCAATAAGCGTTTGCGTCATTTAAATTGCGCTCCTAACGGCATAAGAGTGCACCGTATGATTGAACGCCAAACAATACCCCAAGCCAATGAAATGCTTTTAAAAGTCTCCTCTGATCATCTCCCTTAGGGTTAAAACAGTTTTTGTAAAATATTAAATATGGTTAATATTATTTCGATCGATTTGTTAGCATAATCATAACAAAAAATTGCTATTTTAATAGTTAATAAATTGATTTACAATAATTGTTTGTCGTTTTCCATGTTGAGTTATAGTCCTAAAAATCTTAAGCTTTTCTCGTTTCAAATCTATTTAGAGTAAATCAGTCCAAATCTTCGCTTGCACATTACAAATGAGGGTTAAAGTGTGAGTAAAAGACGATAGAATGAGAAATAAAAAGCCTCTTATGAATCCTTTTAAATGCAAGGATTGTTGCGACATTAAGAGGAAAAAGTGTGTGATGGTGTTAGCTTATAGCACTGACTTAAATTTTGATATGAATATGGTAAATATAGACAATGAAAAGTACCATATTTTCCTTAATTGATAGAGAAAAATATCTTTTCGCAAAAGGTAGGTGTGGAAAAGAATCGATTAAATTGTGAAAATCCGCTTCGGTTTAAATAAACCCTTGTCAAGGGTGCCAATGGCAAGAAGTTGTTCTTTATAGAGGACAAAAATCTCATCTTGGTCAAGAGGTACTTTGTGATGACTTAAGAGGATAGAATGACCCTTTATAATTCTCTGTGCTTGAGTTTCATTAAGGATATAGTGAGGGAGGCAATCCAATGCAGCGCTTGTTTCAATTAAGAGCTCATCGAGTGTTGTGAAGTTTTTTTCAAAAGAACGATTATTTTCATCTGTAGTGTTTTTATTTTGCGGAACGGCTGCTTTTAGTTCGTCCCATGTAATGAGATCTTCTTCATCAAAAGGTGCGACAGAAATACGCCTTAAATCAGCAATATGCCCATAGCAACCTAGATCACGTCCCATATCGCGCGCTAAAGAGCGCACATAAGTTCCTTTTCCGCAGGTTATTTCAAAGACAGAGTGCTCTTTGGTAGGCATTTCTAATAATTTGAAAGTTTCTATTTCCACTTCACGGGGCGGAATTTCAACAACTTCCCCTTCACGCGCTAAATCATAGGCACGATTTCCAGCAATTTTTATTGCTGAAAATTGCGGAGGCGTTTGCAAAATAACACCTGTATATTGAGGAAGAAGAGCAAGTATTTCTTCTTGTGTTGGACGTTTGAGAGAAGTTTTCGTTATTTCGCCCTCTAGATCATCTGTTGAACGCTCTTCTCCCCAAGCGATATGAAAACGGTAAGTTTTTTTGCCTTGCATCACGTAAGGGACGGTTTTGGTTGCTTCGCCCAATGCAATGGGAAGGAGACCAGAAGCAAGAGGATCAAGTGTTCCTGCATGCCCTGCCTTTTGTGCATGAAAGAGCCATTTGATTTGTGAGACAGCTTCTGTTGATTTCATTCCTTTTGGTTTATCAAATATGACCCAGCCAGAAACAGGACGCCCTTTTTTTTTGTGTTGCCGCGCCATATCTTTAATCCTCATCTTTATCACTATAGTGAAGATCGCGAGCAACTTCAGGCGAGCGAAGGAGGGCATCAATTTTTGAAAAATTATCAAAACTATTATCAAGTCGGAAACGCAGTTCAGGCATATATTTCATTTGTCGCAACGCATGACTGATTTCTCCACGGAGAAAACGACTATGTTTATTGAGGGTATCAACAACATCGGTATGAGAAGCATTTTTAAGAGTGCTGAGAGGTGATACAAAGCAAGTAGCAATTTTTAAATCTGGTGACATGCGTACTTCAGAGATAGAAATAACAATATCTTTCAAGATATCATCAAGCAAAATATCACGCTGTAATATATGCGCTATTGCATGACGTACTTGCTCTGCTACTCTAAGCTGCCGTTGTGATGGCCTTGCATTTTTCATCAAAGTTTTATCCTTGCTACAATATCTCTTTTTTTGACCATTTAGATAAGGAAAAAGAGATATTGTGTATAAAACCTAATAACTTTCTTCATTTTACAACAGAGTAAAGTTATTGGATTATTTTATAATGTACGATTAATATGTTCGATACGGAAGATCTCAATGATGTCTCCTGCGCGCATGTCTTCATAATTTTCAAAGGCTATTCCACATTCTTGACCACTTTGCACTTCATTGACTTCATCCTTAAAGCGCTTGAGTGTTTTCAGCTTTCCTTCGTGAATAACGATATTATCGCGGATGAGGCGAACACCGGCTCCTCGTTCTATTTTACCTTCTGTAACACGACATCCTGCAACTTTTCCAATTTTTGTAATGTTAAAGACTTCTAGAATTTCAGCATTACCAAGGAAAGTTTCACGCTGTTCTGGTGAGAGTAATCCAGACATGGCAGACTTGATATCGTCAACAAGATCATAAATGATGTTGTAATAACGAATTTCAATTCCTTGTGTTTTAGCAAAATCACGTGCTTGCTTATTGGCTCGAACATTAAAGCCAATTACAGCAGAGTTAGAAGCTTCCGCAAGAGAAATATCACTTTCGGTGATCCCTCCAGCACCAGAATGTACAATACGCGCACGAACCTCATCATTTCCGAGTTTTTCCAATGCTGAAGCGATTGCTTCAATTGATCCTTGCACATCCCCTTTTATAATAAGAGAAAATTCCTTAACACCAGTCGTTTGCAATTTTGTCATCATCTGCTCAAGAGAACCACGCGAACCAGTTTGCCGCGCAACAGCTTTATCACGTGCTAATCGCTGACGGTATTCAGAAATTTCACGTGCTTTTGCTTCATGTGTGACAACAGCAAAACGATCTCCGGCTTGTGGCGTTCCTTGCATGCCTAAAATTTCAATCGGTGTAGAGGGAACGGCTTCTTTGACATGGCGGCCATGGTCATCAATCAAAGCACGCACACGACCCCATTCATTTCCGGCAACTATAATATCAGAAGGGTGTAATGTACCTTTTTGAACAAGAACTGTTGCAACAGATCCACGTCCGCGATCCAATTTGGCTTCAATGATAACGCCCTCTGCAGTTCGTTGAGAATCTGCTTTCAGATCAAGCATTTCAGCCTGAAGAAGGATAGCTTCCAGAAGTTTATCAAGATTTTGACCGGTTTTAGCAGAAACTTCAACGTCCAAAGTTTCTCCGCCCATAGTTTCGACAAACACTTCATGTTGTAAAAGTTCTGTACGCACTTTTTGTGCATTCGCAGCTGGTTTATCAATTTTGTTGATCGCAACAATGATAGGTACACCAGCGGCTTTCGCATGATTGATTGATTCAATTGTTTGGGGCATAACACTATCATCAGCGGCTACAACGAGAACAGCAATATCGGTAACACGAGCTCCACGTGCACGCATAGCCGTAAATGCAGCATGTCCTGGTGTATCAATAAAGGTAATTTTTTGACCGTTTTGTTCTACTTGATAGGCACCAATATGCTGTGTAATACCTCCTGCTTCGCCAGAAACAACATTTGCTTTACGAATAGCATCCAAAAGAGAAGTTTTTCCGTGGTCAACATGGCCCATAATGGTTACAACAGGGGGGCGCTGCTGCATATTTTGAGGATTATCTGTTATATTAAAGATACCTTCCTCTACGTCAGATTCTAAAACACGTTTAACAGTATGGCCAAATTCAACAGCGATGAGTTCGGCAACATCTGCATCAATAACATCGCCAGGTTTCATCATTTGTCCTTGTTTCATCAAGAATTTAATCACATCAACAGAACGCTCAGTCATACGTTGTGCGAGCTCTTGAATGGTAATCGTTTCAGGAAGAACAACTTCGCGAGAAATTTTTTCTCTTGGTTCTTGATTTTGTGCACGCTTAAACTTTTCCTGTCTACGCCGCATTGCAGCCATTGAGCGTCCACGTGCGCTTCCTTCTTCATCCAGTGCACTATTCAGAGTTAGCTTTCCACGTCGCCGCTCATCAGCCCCTTTGACAATTTTTGGTACACGTATTTCTGATTTAGCAGGATTAGCACGTCGACTATGCCGTTCTTCCTCTTTATTTTCATCTATTTTGCGTTTTTCACCCACGATCGCGTTTTTAGGCGCAATAGGAATATCGGTCTGTTCAATGAGAGGGGGAACAGGTAGAGCCTGTACAGGCGATATTTCTTCTTCTTGTTGGAGATGTATTTCTTTTTCTTTAATTTCTTGCTGCAAAATTTCTTCACGCTCTTTAGCGCGTCTTGCTTCTTCTTCGGCTTGTTCTTGCGTTATTCTTTCTTGGATATGTGCTTCTTCTAATGCGCGAAGTCTCGCTTCCATTTCAGTCGATGAAAGATTGCTTTTGGTTACAGATTCTTGAGGCTTCTTTCCTTCAAAACGCGGTTTAGAGCGCTGGGGGGCCACATGCGGCTTTGTAATGGGCTGTGGGGTTTCAGCTTTTTCATCAGGTCGCGTAATTTTACGCCGTTTGGTTTCGACAACGACAGCCTTCGTACGGCCATGGCTAAAATTTTGCTTGACCGTGCTCGTTTCCAAGACAGACCGCTTGAGAGTTAGTGTCTTCTTGACTGTTGTTTTGTCGTTGTTATTTTCACTCATTGTATTTCCTTCACGGCTTGTGCCGTCATCTCACTAGGCTTACTATGCTTGTCGTCACGATAGCTGATCAATTTATATGTCGTTTTGAGAAATCCTTCAGCAGCTTTTGTGTCCAATAAAGCCGCGTGCATTACAGGATTAGAGCCAAAAGCCACTCGCATTTCATCACTTGTAAATAAAGATATGGTTTTTATAGTCCGATGTGTTTGTTGTTGTATTGAATGAATGGCCTGTGCAATTTTTCGTTTCCCATCTTCTGTTGTTTCTTTAGCATGAAGTACAAGAATAACTTTACCAGAGCGGATAGCGGCATCAACCTTTGTTGCTCCCATAACAATTGCTCCCGCTTTTCGTGCCATGGAAAGGCTTGAAAGAGCAGCTTTTAGTAAAAGCGTATCAACAACATGCACAAGATTTGGTGCAACCTCAACATCTGTTTTAAAATTTCTATGAAAAGCTTTCTGTTTGATTGCTTTCTCAATAACAGCATGATGGGCAGAAATCCAAACGCCACGCCCTGGTAAATTTGCTTTAAGATCAGGAACAATTTGGTTATTGGGACCAATAACAAAACGGATCAGCGTTTGTGCTGAAGCATTTTTTCTGGTCACAATGCAAGTCCGTTCATTCATTTAAAATGTATCCACATCCAAATCATCTGTTTTTTCATTTTCTGCAGAATTTTCATCTTCTACAGGATTTTCTGTAACAAGATCAGCTTGGTCTATCCAGCCTGCTTGTACACGTGCGGCTAAAACCATAGCTTCTGCATCCGCGCGTGTAATGTCAAAAGGGGTTAAAATACCAGAAAAATTCTGTGTTTGACCTTCTTTGCGTTCTCTCCAACCAGCTAAATCATCAACGGCATAGCCAGCAAAGTCTTCTATTGTTTTTACACCATCCTCACCCACAGCAACCAACATAGCACTTGTCATTCCAGGAAGTGTTCGCAATTCGTCAGAAACTCCGAGTTTTTTGCGTTTTTCATCAAGTTCTTTTTCTTGATGATCAAGATACTCGCGGGCACGACTTTGGATTTCAGCGGCAGTATCATGGTCAAAACCATCAATAGAAGCGATTTCTTCAAGATCAATATAGGCAATTTCTTCAATAGAAGAAAAACCCTCTGATGCCATAACCTGTCCGATCATTTCGTCAACCTCTAAGGCTTCCATAAACAATTTACTCCGTTCAGTAAATTCTTTTTGACGATTTTCAGATTCTTCCTTTTCCGTTAAAATATCAATGTTCCATCCTGTTAGTTGCGAAGCTAAGCGAACATTTTGTCCACGTCGTCCAATAGCAAGGCTAAGTTGATCATCTGGCACAATAACTTCAATCCGTTCAGCATCTTCATCAAGGATGATTTTAGAAACTTCAGCAGGTTGCAGTGCATTAACGACAAATGTTGCCGCATCAGGCGACCAAGGAATAATATCGATTTTTTCGCCTTGTAATTCAGCAACAACAGCTTGTACACGACTTCCTCGCATTCCAACGCATGCTCCAACAGGATCAATGGAACCATCGCGTGAAACAACGGCGATTTTAGCCCGTGAACCTGGATCACGAGCAACAGATTTTATTTCTATAATACCATCATAAATTTCTGGCACTTCCATAGTGAAAAGTTTTACCATAAATTGGGGATGTGTGCGTGAAAGGAAAATTTGCGGACCACGCGTTTCACGGTGTACATCATTAACAAAAGCACGAATACGATCCCCATAGCGGAATGATTCACGAGGAATTAATTCATCACGGCGTACAATAGCTTCACCGCGCCCGAGATCAACGATAACGTTACCATATTCCACACGCTTAACTGTACCAGAAATAATTTCACCAACTTTATTTTTGAATTCTTCATATTGCTGATCACGCTCTGCTTCACGTACTTTTTGTACAATAACCTGTTTAGCAGATTGTGCTGCGATACGTCCAAAATCCATAGGAGGTAAAAGGTCAGCAAAAAAATCACCAATTTTTGCTTCTGCTTGATGTTTAAGAGCATCAGACAAAGTTATTTCCGTTGTATAGTCTTCAACGACATCAACGATTTTAAGCAGGCGCTGTAATTTAATTTCACCTGTTTTAGAATTGATTTCAGCACGGATATTGGTTTCTTGACCATAACGAGAACGTGCTGCTTTTTGAATAGCATCAGCCATTGCAGAAATGACAATTTCACGGTCGATTGACTTTTCACGTGCAACAGCATCTGCAATTTGCAGAATCTCAAGCCTGTTAGCGCTTGTAGCCATCAATTTTCTCCTTCTTTGTGCCACACGATGGGTATTTCCCAGTGATATTATTTTTTGAAATTGAGCGTCTATATAGAGTCGTTAGCTTTCTCTTCAGCAATGAATTGTTGACTTAAATCTTTATTTTTTTTCAATGCATCGCGAATAAGCTCATCGGTAAGCACTAAATGCGCATTTATGATATCACAAAAGGAAATAGGGGTATACATGGCTTCTCCATAAGCAGCTTTATCAGTATTTAAAATAAATCCATCTTGCGTGATAGTTGTAAGTGTCCCGCGAAATTTTCGGCGCCCATCGATTGTTATTTTGGTTTCAATTTTTGCAAGATGTCCTTGCCAAAGAAAAAAATCAGATTTTCTTACCAATGGACGATCAATTCCAGGTGATGAGATTTCTAAATGATATTTGCGTTCAATAACATTTTGCACATCAAGGAGGGGAGAAACAGTGCGACTAACAGTTTCACAATCTTCTACGGTCATAGAACCATTGGCACGTTCAACCATAATTTGAAGTGTTAAACCATTTTGACCAAGAAGTTTCACACGAACCAAACGAAAACCTAAAGGTTTAAGTAGTGGTATGACAAGAGCAGCAACCTGTGCTTCGATACCATCTTCTTCAAACAGGCGTGGTTCGTCAAGATTGCTTATTTTTTCAGCTTCGTTCATACATTTTATCCAAGTTGTTTTCATCAGTTTTATGATATTAAAAAAGAGCGGGTCCAACGGCCCACCCTTCATCATAAGACCAAGAATTTAACTATTGATACTCTTAAATTCAAAATTTTTCAAGTTGTTTATGAGAAAAGCGCTTGATCATTTATTTCTTGATAAAGGTAAGATAGGCAGGCGTTCGTCCTTCGCGTAAAGCTTTTGCTTCATAGCGGGTTCCTTTCCATAGTGGATAAGGGAGCTTCCAGTCTTGAGGGCTTTCTGCTTTCCATTCAAAGTGATCATGTTGTGTACAATGGTACAAAGTCCAGTTTACATAACTGTCTATATCGCTAGCAAAGCGAAAAATTTTTCCTATTTTAAGAACACGAGCAAAACGGTTAAGATTTTTTGTGTTGATGAAACGTCGTTTCCAGTGTTTCTTTTTCGGCCAAGGATCAGGATAGAAGAGGTCTATTCCATCAAGCGAGTTATCAGGGAGCCAATCAAGGAGGCGTGTAGCATCATCATTATAGAGGCGAAGATGATTTTGATAGTTTTGATGCTGTTCAAGAGACAACAATATTTTTGCCATGCCATTGATAAAGGGCTCGACGCCGATAAAACCGGTTTTTGGAAAATATTCCATTTCATGAAGTAAATGTTCACCTCCACCAAAGCCGATTTCAAGTCGAATTTCTCTTACTTTGCTTGAAAATAAGGATTTCAGGTTTGAGGGAGGAGGGACATTTAAATCAATATTAAAATTGGGGAGAAACATTTTTATACGTGTAAGCTGACTGTTTCGAAGTTGTTTTCCTTGGCGGCGTCCAAAAAATGCTTCACTCTTGCGTGTATGATATTTAATCATGGGGTTTGGATCATTGTTTGAAGCGTTTTCACGAGATCAGTTTTTTCCCATGAAAACGAACCATCGTGTTTTGGTTTTCGCCCAAAATGACCATAGGCAGCTGTTTTTGCATAAATAGGTTTATTGAGGTCAAGATGTTTTCGAATGCCGGTAGGTGAAAGGTCCATTATTTTGCGAATGGCTGCTTCAATAACTTTTTCATCAACTTTTCCTGTTCCATGAAGATTAAGATAAATAGATAAAGGTTGTGCAATACCAATTGCATAAGAGAGTTGAATGGTGCATCGCTCTGCTAAACGAGCCGCAACAATATTTTTAGCCAGATAGCGTGCCGCATAGGCAGCAGAACGATCAACTTTTGTTGTATCTTTTCCTGAAAAAGCACCGCCTCCATGGGGTGCTGCGCCTCCATAAGTATCCACAATAATTTTGCGTCCTGTTAATCCGGCATCGCTTTGAGGACCACCAATGACAAATTTTCCTGTTGGGTTAATATACCAACTGCATTGAGCTGCAATGGGAATGTCATGTAAAGCTTGATGAATGTAAGGTTCAACCACTGTACGTACCTTGTTGGAATCCCAGCTTTCATCGAGGTGCTGCGTTGAAAGAACAATGGATGTGACCTCTATCGGTTTTCCATTTTTATAGCGTATGGTTATTTGGCTTTTAGCATCTGGTCCTAATTTTCCAGCTTCTCCCTCTCCTTTATGACGGGCTGCGGCAAGAAGTTTGAGAATTTTATGCGCATAATAAATTGGTGCAGGCATGAAGTCAGGTGTTTCACGGCAAGCATATCCAAACATGATGCCTTGATCACCTGCTCCTTCTTCACCATGCCGATCCGTAGCATTATCAACCCCTCTTGCTATGTCAGCTGATTGAGGGCGCAAAAGAACATCAATTTTAACAGTTTTCCAATGGAATCCTGCTTGTTCATAGCCAATGGTACGAATAGCACGGCGCGCTGCTATACGAAAACGCGTAGGATTAATGAGTGGAAAGCCAGTTTCATCATAGATAAATTCTTTATTTTTATCTTTTTTTAATAGCGTATCGGGAACACGCACTTCACCAGCGATAACAACACGGTTGACACTGACGAGAGTTTCACAGGCAACGCGTATTAACCATGGATCAGTACCAGTCTTTTCAGCTTCTTTATAGATCATATCAACGATTTCATCGGAAATACGATCACAAATTTTATCAGGATGTCCTTCCGATACTGATTCGCTCGTAAAAAGATAATCTTGATGCGGCATAGGAACTCCTTCAAAAAAGAAAATCAACGATTTAATTAATTGCTTACTAAAGTTGTTACGATTTGCTAATTCTACAGCAAATCGTCAATGAAAATTTATATGAATAAAAGAGAAAAGATATAATTTTAATTTATAGCTTATTTGTCAAATCTTCCTCAGAAAGTGCTTTTGCCAAATCAATAATTTTTCGACGCACTTTAGCATCAGATATATTTGTAAAAGCGCGCATGAGCTGAATCCCTTCGCTGCTAGAACAAAAGTCTATAAAATTGTGATCACTTTCAGCAAAACCCTCTACTTGTTGGGAGGTAATACCTTTATCAAAAAAGTAAGAAACAGGAACATCCATAATTTCTGCTATCGCTTGAAGACGACTGGCACCAATACGGTTTGTTCCTTTTTCATATTTTTGGATTTGCTGAAAAGTAATTCCTAATTTTTCACCGAGTTTCTCTTGAGTGAGTCCTAAAATATTACGACGTAAACGGATACGAGTTCCAACATAGATATCTATAGGGTCAGGTTTTTTTCTAGTTTCGGTCATAATGCAACTCTTTATTTCCAGCACTTTTCTTCTAAACCAACATCATATTTATGCGCAGCTGATTTATCATATAATTAAAATAATATGTAATATTTTTTCCCAATATTACTGGTAAACGCAACATAATACCGTACAAAGGGCACTTGAATCATCTAAGCTGTTTTGTAGAACCAAAACCAACACGACACAATAGCATAAGGATGAATAAGATAAAAGTAGAGAAAGTTCTGTATTCATTGCTTCCTATAGGTGTAATGGATGATGGAACTTGTGAATCAATAATGCCCACAGCATTTTGTTGAAGAGCTACAACGATTCGTCCATAAGAATCAATAACAGCTGATATTCCATTATTGGCTGCTCGTATGAGGGGGATTCCCAGTTCAACGGCACGAAGTTGTGCTTGTTGAAGATGTTGATAGGGTCCAGGTGTTACACCAAACCATGCATCATTTGTAATATTAATAATTGCTTGAGGCGAGGAGCCTTTAAAAGTCATTTCATGGGGAAATATTGCTTCATAACAAATCAAGGGTAGATAAGAAAATCCGTTTGGCATTGTAACAATTTTGCGCACACTTGCAGCACTATATCCACCAATATTATCGGCAAGGGTACGCAATCCAATTTTTTTCAATAAATTCTGAAAAGGAAGATATTCACCAAAAGGAACCAAATGAAGTTTATCGGAAGTATTTAAAATATTACCTTGAGCATTAATGACTGCAATTGTATTAAAATATTGTGTTTGGGAATGAGGTAGATCATTGCTGGCTCGTATTGCTCCGATAATAGCCCATTGTTTAGGTTTTAAAAGAGAGGCAATGCGCATTGTGATAGATGAGTTATCATAGAGAAGGTAAGGAACGGAAGCTTCGGGCCATACGATAAAATCGGGTTCTGAATTTTGGTCGATTGTTGGCATTGCACTTAGATTCATATGCGCTTCCAACATAGCTTCTCGTGTATTATCACGCAATTTTATATTTTGTTGGATGGAAGGTTGAACAATGCGCACCCAATAAGAACTTTTTTGATTTTCAGCTGTGTTTTCTATAGTATGAAGACGATAAAACCCAAAACCACTGTGAATGAATATAAGTGATAAACAAAGAGAAAGTGCCACTTTCTTTTTTTCATCTGTTAATAAAACAGTTGGCAAACTGTAGGCTAAGACAGCAAGAATATTCATTCCATAAAGTCCCACGATTGCATCAGATTGCATGAACATTGGGGTTGGCATGGCTGTATAGCCAAGAGCATTCCATGGAAATCCTGTGAATAAAAACGCACGCAACCACTCGGACAATCCTAATGCAAAGGCTAAAACAAAAAAGCGTGCTATTCCTTTTGTCCATAATAAACCGACAATGAAACCAGAAAAAAACCAATAAAGAGAAAGGTAGAATGGAGGAACTAAAATGGCTAATGGGACTGCCCAACCAAAAGAATCTGGATCTGTTAACAAAGCATTGCATAGCCACCAAAGTCCGCAAATAAAATAACTAAAACCAAAGGTTCCACAGCTTAAAGCATAGGTAAAAAAATGTTTTTTATTGTTTTTTTCGGCCCGTATTGAGTCAAGTAAAACAATAAAAAGAGGGAAAGTTAAAAAGCAAAGAGGTGTCAAATAAAAGGGTGGAAGTGCAAAAGAAGTAAAAGCACCACACAGAAATATCCATGCTTGGCGCTTCCAACCGGTAACAGAGGATAAAAAAACGATGAAATTGTTTAAAAACGCTGGACTATTCTTTAGGAATGGCATTGTTCTCAAGGTTCTCATTTTTTGGAATGCGAAAAATACGCAATCGCTTAATCCGGCGTTTATCAGCTTCTAAAATACGAAATCTATAACCAGGTACAGCTTCGACAATTTCACCTTTGGCAGGAATGCGATCAAGAATGGAGACGATCAAACCACCAATCGTATCAACATCATCACCATATTCCCCTACGATAAAATCAGGACCAAGAGCTTTCTCCACATCTTCTAGTTCAGTTCTTGCATCAACGAGCCATTTATTGTTTGGTTCACGTACGATAGCATTGTCGACATTATCATGTTCATCTTCGATATCACCAACGACCAATTCAACAATATCCTCCATTGAAACGAGACCATCTGTTCCCCCATGTTCATCAATAACTAAAGCCATTTGAGTTCGTGTAGTTTGCATTCGTGTTAATAATTTGCTTGCAAGCATGGAACTTGGAACAAAGAGAACAGTTCGGATCAGATCCAATTCACCGATTGGGGTATGTAAGTCTGTATGGTTTAATTGAAGCAAATCGGATTTCTGTTCGGTTTTTGTTGGGCTGATAATAAAGCGAGTCATATAGTTAAGAATATCGCGGATATGAATCATGCCGCGCGGATCATCTAAAGTTTCAGCATAAACAGGTATACGAGAATGACCAATTTTTGCGAAACATTTAAGGGTTTCTCCAAGTGAAGTGTTTATTTCCAGTGCTTCGATTTCAGAACGTGGTATCATAACATCATCCACGCGTGCTTCACGTAAGCGTAAAATATTATGCAACATAGTACGTTCTTCAGGTGAGAAGAGGGCAGTGTCTTTTTCATTGTCAGTCGTGAGTGCAACGGTAAGATCATCGCGCAGTGATGTAGATACACAATTACGACCCCGTAAGAATGAAAACAAATGATTCATCAGAGAATATTTTTCTGTATGATTCGTCTGTTGAGAGGTTTTTTTTTCATTATTAGAAGATGTTTGACTATTATTTTGTGCATTTGTTTTGTTTGTCATGGTTTTGAAATCTTCTAAACTTTCTTTTTATAATTAGGTGAATGAGAGGCTTTAAATGGTATGCTCGTAATATTGATTTTAAAAGTTAAATTTTATCATTTATAGACAATTCAGCGTAAGGATCTTTTATGGAAAGTTTTTGCAGAATTTCTCTTTCGAGCTTTTCCATTTGATATGCTTCATTATCAGTTTCATGGTCATAGCCAAGCAGATGCAAGATACCATGAACAATCATATGCGTTAAATGGTCTTGAAATGTTTTTCCTTGTTTTTCTGCTTCGAGAACAACAGTCTCTCGCGCAATAATAATATCACCGAGCATGGGACCAGGAGGATTTCCAGCTTTAAGTGGAAAAGCAGGAAAGGATAATACATTAGTAGATTTGTTTTTGTTGCGCCATTGTGCATTGATTTGTGCCATATGTTCATCATCCGTAAAAAGCAGGCTAATTTCGCTTACAACATTTGCCAATGAAACATGATGCATAGTTGTCATTAATGCTTTTTCAGTGATATTATAAAGCATTTTTTCATCATTCCACCCTGCGCTTTTAACCATTATATCAATAATAATCATGATGAATCAAATTCATTTTTTAATGCATCGCATGCGAATGATTTTTTTTTATTTTGTATTTCGGAATCACGATCATAAGCACGAACGATAGCAGCAACAAGTGGATGGCGTATAACATCTTTTTCACCAAAATGTACAATTGCAATATTTTCTACATTTGAAAGAATGCGAATTGCTTCAATGAGGCCTGATTTTTGCCCTGTAGGCAAATCAATTTGGCTCACGTCACCGGTAACAATCATACGTGTTCCTTCTCCAAGACGTGTGAGGAACATCTTCATTTGCATGGGCGTAGTATTTTGTGCCTCATCAAGAATAACAGCAGCATGGGCAAGTGTTCGTCCGCGCATAAAGGCAAGAGGAGCAATTTCTATGACACCAGAAGCTAAAATGCGTTCTATTTTTTCAGCGGGCATCATATCATAAAGAGCATCATAAAGTGGTCGTAAATATGGGTCGACTTTTTCTTTGAGATCACCGGGAAGAAAACCAAGATGTTCTCCAGCTTCAACAGCCGGACGTGAGAGAATAATTCGCTCAATGATACCACGTTCTAGAAGCATTGCAGCATGAGCAACAGCAAGATACGTTTTGCCTGTTCCTGCTGGTCCTACACCAAACACAAGTTCAGTATGCTCCATAGCGTGTATGTAAGCATCTTGTGTTGGAGTTCTTGCATGAATTATTTTTTTATGGGTAGTTAACCGTGCTGGTATACGTTTCGTTGCAGATTTGTGTGTTATCGTGTCTTCTTTCTGCTTCTTTGGTATATTTGCCATAGCAAGCGCTCCTCTTATATCTGATAAAGTGAGCTCTTGATGTGTTTTGGCACGTTCATAAAGTTGCTGCAATACATATTGCGCACGTTTTATAACAGAAATACTTCCACGGATTAAGACTTCATTACCACGCGGATGAATACTAAGTTCAAGTTTTTTTTCGATATAAGCGAGATTTTCGTCAAATTTACCAAAAACTGCTTTTGCATATTTATTATTTTCGAAAATCAAAACAACTTGGCTCGGATCTGAAGCGCTTGTTTGTTTCAAGGTATCAGCCTTTTCAAGGGACATATTTACTTTTTCTTTAATACGCTTTATTTTTTCGGTTGAAGCTTTCAGCCTATTCTCCATATCTACATAAATATTGCACTTTTTGTTAAGTAAATTCTATAAAAGACAATTTTTTAGAACAGTGCACGTTTTAGATGTAATCATTTTCTTTTAAAATAAAAGAGTTTTCCAAAATATTTATTCTGAACAATGTTTTAGAGGTATGTTTATCTATTTGTCACTTCACCAACAAAACTGTTTGAGCTTGCATTTTTAATATGAATTTCTATTACGCTACCTGTAGAGGCTTCTGTATCTACGACAACAGGTAAAAGCCAAGGGGAACGTCCTACCATTTGCCCTGAGTGACGTCCAGGTTTTTCGATGAGAACGTTAGTTTTTTGACCAATTTTAGAACGCAAAAACGCCTTTTGTTGCTCAAGGAGAAGGACTTGTAAATGTTGAAGGCGGGCATTTTTTATAGATTCATCAACATGATTTTTCATTGTGGCTCCCACTGTTCCAGGACGGGGGGAATATTTAAAAGAATAAGCTGAACTGTACTGTACTTGTTGAATAAGTTTAATGGTTTCTTCAAAGTCCTCATCTGTTTCTCCTGGAAACCCTACAATGAAATCGCCTGAAAAGGCGATATCTGGCCGTGCGGTTCGAATTTTTTCGATAAGATGAAGATAATGAGAGCTTTTGTGTTGGCGGTTCATAGCTTTTAAGATGCGATCTGAACCTGATTGAACAGGAAGATGGAGGTAAGGCATTAACATATCAAGATCTCGATGCGCGGCAATAAGGCTATCATCCATATCACGTGGGTGGCTGGTTGTGTAACGCAAACGCTTTAAACCATCGAGTTTTGCAAGATGATAAAGAAGATCGCCAAGACGCCAAGTTTTGCCATCAGCACTTTGTCCATGCCAACCATTGACATTTTGTCCAAGCAGCGTAATTTCTTTGACACCCGCTTCGATGAGTTGAAGGGCTTCTTCAGTAATTTGCTCAACGGATCGTGATATTTCGGCACCGCGTGTATAGGGCACAACACAAAAAGTGCAGAATTTATCGCAACCTTCCTGTACTGTTAAAAATGCGCTAACACCTCGTTTTCTTACTGCATGTTTATTATGGGGCGGCAAATGAGCAAATTTATCTTCAACAGCATAGTCTGTTTCGATAATTTTTTTTCCTTGTTTGGCTTTCTCTAACAATTCTGGCAAGCGATGATACATTTGCGGACCAATAACAAGATCCACTGTTGGAGCACGGCGCAAGATTTCACTTCCTTCAGCTTGTGCAACACAACCCGTTACACCAACCATCAGGGGTTTATCAGGTGTGCGTTCTTGACGCATAACGCGCAAACGACCGAGATCAGAATAAAGTTTTTCTGCTGCTTTTTCACGAATATGACAGGTATTAACAAGAATAAGATCGGCATCATTGGGGATTTGTGTTGTCACATAGCCTTGCGAACTGAGACTATCAGTCATCCGTTGGCTATCATAAACATTCATTTGACATCCATAGGTTTTGATAAAAACTTTTTTCGGAGCAACAGGAGGCGTATTTTTAGGATTTACTTTATTCATGGTGCGTTTGTAAATGTTTTTTACACGAATCTCAATCTATTTACTTAAAAGTTTTTTGCATGATAATTGCATCACCACGACCATTTTTTGACGGGTAGTAGGCAAGACGTTCAGAAATTTTTTGAAATTCAAAGCGTTGATAAAGATTCAAAGCAGAAAGGTTTGTGGCTTCTACTTCCAAGAATAATTTTATAGCGCCTTTGTCGTGAAGATGGTGAACTGTTCTTTCGATAAGAAAGGTACCAATTCCTTGTTGACGATAATGAGGGTGAACAGCAATTGTGATGATTTCTGCTTCATCAAGGATGAGACGGCATAGGCAAAAGCCTAAAATTTGATCAGAGCGATCAATGAGAAAAACTTTGTATCCGAAGATAGAGTGATCTGTTAAGAAATTATCAAAAGCTTGTTTTCCCCAAGACGGGGTAAAACAATGTTGATGAATTTGATGAAGAGGAGCACTATCATTAACTTGTAGTGGAGCACTTCCAAAATTTTTTTTTGTCAATGAAAATTTGGGCATTATTTTTTTTGTGGTAAAGCAAAATTGGTTTGTTGTTTTGCATCAGCGCTGCGTAGATAGAGTGGGCGAGGCGAATTTTTGGATTGTTTGTTCGCAGCAAGATAAGCATAGTTTACAATATCAGCCGCTTCGCAGGGGATTTTTTCTAGGACAATTTTTTCGTTTATTTTATGGCTTTTAATATGTTCCACAACGACATCAGCAGCTGGGCCAGTCAGTCGGGTTTTTTTTGGCAAATCTTCGAGGATACTTTCAATTGTTTTTAATCCGGGCGCTCCCAAAGGTGTGAGATCATTATGAAAATTTTGATGGTAGAACATCTCTCTCCCAGCTTCAATGACAACAGTAATTGCTGATGCTGTATTTTTACTGTTTATTACTTGTGCTGCTAACGCTTCAAGAGCACTCACTCCAACAGCAGGTATTTCAAGTGCTAATGCCAAAGCGCGCGCTGTTGCAACACCGACACGTACACCAGTAAATGATCCAGGTCCAATATTGACAGCAATACGTTCAACTTGATCAAGTGTCATATTGGCTTGTGTCATTATTTGTGTAATCTGCCCAATAAGTTTTTCAGCATGTCCTTTGTTCATGCGCTCATTGATACGCGCAATAACAGATTTATGACGAATGAGCGCAACAGCACAATAAATTGAAGCAGTATCTATAGCAAGGATAAGCATAAAAATATTTTAGTTGAATAAAACAATAAACAAAAGTCCTGCTGTATTTTTAATCTTTTTATTATCGTATATTTCATTTGTAAGAAAGTTACCAGTGCTAATAAGTAACAATATCTTTTTATGGGATAGAACGAGATGTTGATTTAATCCCTATTTGTTTTCACTTTTTGGATGAGTACCTTGAATATTGTAAGATTTTCTTATTTCAAATCTACTTATGGTGAAACAATTAAAGTTATTAGCTTGTATATTACAAGCGGAATTAGGGTGTAAATAAAAACTGTTGAAGAAAAGAATAAAAACGCCTTTCACGAATCGTTTAAATATAAGGATTGTCACAAACATTTTGAGCTATCAAATAGTATGATGATGCCATTTTTATTCCATAGTAAGTAAAAGTAATTTAAAAGGGGGAAAGCCATGACTCCACATTTTTTCCCAATAAAAGCATATTCTATCAGTCTTTAATATAAAAACTTCAGCGTAATGAGAGCAGATGAAAAAAATGGCATTGTTTTGCATGAGTTATGTACTTTGATACTACGTCATTGCAAATCATTATGGACTGAAAAGCTAATTGAAAAAGTAATTTTGACAGTTTTCACTTAATATCACAGCTCTTTTTTTGTATAGAATAATGAGCAGTTTTTTAGAACTTTTGCTGCTTTTATAAAAAAACTGTTTTTAATATTAATGAGCCTTTGGATTGATTGCATGCTCCGTTGAAAATAATAATAAATGCATATTTCAAAATGTTATATGATTCAAATCATTCAATCCTATCATGATAAGGCTACAAGAGCCAAGAAGGAGTATGGAGGAAGTTGAAGCTAAAATAACGCACCATCCTGCTTTTTTTAATGAGCGGATATCAACACCTAATCCTAAGGCTGCCATTGAAATGACCGTGAACAGTTGAGCAATAAGTCTGATCGGGTTTATAGCCATTTCAGGAATAAGTCCGCTTGAACGAATAAGCATCATGATAATAAAACCGATAATAAACCATGGGACGAGAGTGTGTAGACGAAAATGTGTTTGTGCTGATCGACGATAGATGATGGATAGGATAAAAATAACAGGGCCCAACATTAAAACTCGCATCAATTTGACAATTGTTGCAATTTGAACGCTCACGAAAGATATTGGCGCTGTTGCTGCTAAGACCTGTGGTACAGCATAAACAACCATGCCGGCAAGTACACCGTACTGGTTAAATGATAAATTCAAAAGTGGTTGTAAAAAAGGGAGAAATAAAATAATAAGAACCCCTAAAAGAGCGGTAAAAGCAATTGCTGCCGCTACATCTTCATGTTTAGCCTGAATGACAGGGGCAGTTGCAACGATAGCTGAATTGCCACAAATGGCATTACCACAAGCGACCAGCATTGCTAAATTTGCAGAAAGTCCAAAAAGTCTGCCTATAACAAAACTAAAGAGGATCGTTATAAATATAACGAATATGATGCTAGAAAGTAAATTCAAACCGGCTGAGAGCACTGCGTTAATGCTAATGCTTGCTCCTAGAAGTACGATAGCAATTTCAAGAAGTATTTTGGCACAAAAAGTTATACCTTTTTGAAAATATGTTGGCAAAGTAAAACAACTACGGGTAACAGATCCTAAGAGAATTGCTAAAACAAGATTTTCAAGCCATGCTTGCCCAAAAAGCTGCTTTTCCAAGACTTCTAAACCATACGCTAAAGCTGATATGAATAAACATACTAAAATACCAGGACCAAGGTCGTTTAAAAATGAGAGGTTTTTCTTTAGCATTTGAATATTCCCCCGTCATTAAAGAGCTAAAGGTGGAGAGGAAAAAGTTTTAAAGATTGGTTCGTGCTTGTACAGCTGCCGCTAAAGTTCCATCATCAAGATAATCAAGCTCGCCTCCTACAGGAACACCATGAGCAAGTCGCGTAATTTTAACTGAAAAATTGGAAAGCTGATCGGTGATATAGTGAGCAGTTGTTTGACCTTCGACAGTCGCATTGACGGCAAGAATAATTTCCGTAATAGGATTTTGTATAACACGTTGTATTAAGGTGGAAATGTTGAGTTCGTCAGGACCTATTCCATCTAAGGGGGAGAGTCGTCCACCCAATACATGGTAACGGGCGGCTAAAGTTTTTGCGCGCTCAAGAGCCCACAGATCAGCAATATCCTCAACAACGATGATTGTTGTATCATCGCGGCGCAAATCTGTACAAATTGAACAAGGATCAATGGTATCGACATTTCCACAAACAGAACAAATGCCGACTTTTTCTATAGCTGCTTGTATAGCTGCTCCTAAAGGCTCCAGCAATGTTTCCTTTTTTTTGATAAGATGAAGCGCAGCACGACGCGCTGAACGTGGACCAAGACCTGGTATCCGTGATAAAATCTGAATGAGACGTTCAATCTCAAGTCCTGCAATGTATTTAGACATATTTTTGTCCCACGGAAAAAATCCGTTTCATTAAAATGGAAGCTTGAAACCTGAAGGGAGCGGTAGCCCTGCCGTTATACTTTTGGTTTTTTCTTCTATTGCGATTTCGATTTTTGTTCTTGCTTCATTATAAGCTGCCATAATGAGATCTTCGAGAATTTCAGCTTCCTCAGGTTTGAGTAATGAAGGATCAATTTGAATTGCTGTTATAATATTTTTGCCATTTAAAGTGATATTGACGAGACCACCCCCTGCAGTGCCAGTAGCTTGCAGATTAGCTATTTCTTCCTGAATCTTCTGCATTTTTTCTTGCATTTCTTTGGCTTTTTTCATCATGCTCATCATTTCACGCATAGGAATAGGTATCCTTATTCATCATTGATATCATTTTTATTTTTAAAAATATCAGCATTTTTAAAGGTATTGGGGAGTAAATCAAGATCATTTTCTTCTTTATTGAGTCGAATATCGACAATTTTTGCTTCTGGGAAATGGTTGAGGATTTTCGCGATATCAGGATCTGTTTCTGCATTGGAAAAAAGAGTCTTTTGAATCGCTATACTTTCCTCCTGTAAGGTTGGGCCACCTCCTTCATTTACAAAAGTTATTGTCCAGCGTTTTTCAGTCCATTGAGATATCTTTTTTTCTATATCATGAGCAAGAAATTGTGGGGTATTTTCAGAAAGTCTTAAGGTAATATGCCCAGCTTCAAAAGAAACAGGATGAACAAATTCTCTAACAAGGAGTTTGAAAGGAGCGTCATTATGCTGTTCGGCTAATTGAACAATATCGTGCAAAGAATCAATCACTAGAGTTTTAGGTTGAGTAATCTTTTCAGAAAGATCAATAGATTGAGAAGTTTCAAGAGTTTCTGTTACTTCTTGGACGTTGATTTTGTCAGGGTTTTGATGTTTAACTAAATTTTCCGGTTGTAAGGAATGATCTAATTGGTTTTTCAAGGATGTTTTTAAATCTGATTGATCTGATAATGTATTTGAAACGTTCGAGGAAGCATGGGCTTCGACCATTGTTTCTTTTGTTATATTATTTGCATTTGTAAATTCTTGATGAGAAGAGTTTTTAACCAGTGTGAGAGGTTTTTTTTCTTGCGTAAGCTTTTTTAAAGCTTCACCAAGAGTTGGTAAGTCAGCCGTGTGAGCAAGACGAATTAAAAGCATTTCAGCGGCTTGAAGCGGACGTGTAGTTTGATTAACTTCCTGTAAACCTTTGAGTAACATTTGCCAGTTTCGGGATAAAACAGGAACGGAAAGTTTTTTTGAAAAATCTAAACTTCTTAAACGTTGTTCTTCAGTCAGTGAGAAATCTTCCACTATTTCTGGTGTAAAACGTAAACGTGTGACCAAATGATTAAAATCGGCTAGTTCTGTCAATATAGTAAGAGGATCAGCACCTGCCTCATATTGACTGCGTAATTCATGTAATGCATTGACAACATCGCCCTTCATGATATCTTCAAAAAGATCAATAATACGTGCTTGATCCGCTAATCCTAACATTGTACGCACCGCAATGGCATTAATATTGCCATTGCTATGGGCAATCGCTTGATCAAAAATGGATAATGCATCACGTGCAGATCCTTCTGCAGCACGGGCAATCATAGAAAGTGCTTGATCTTCTACTTCTACCTTTTCATATTTCGCAATTTGGCGCAAATGTGCACTCAAAGCTTTTGATTCAATACGCCGCAAATCAAAACGTTGGCAACGCGAAAGGATTGTAATAGGAACTTTGCGAATTTCTGTTGTGGCAAAAATAAATTTCACATGGGACGGTGGTTCTTCAAGAGTTTTCAATAAACCATTAAAGGCTTGTGTTGAGAGCATATGTACTTCATCGATAATATAAACCTTATAACGTGCAGAAACAGGACGATAGCGTATTTGTTCAATAATTTCACGAATATCATCAATGCCCGTATGAGAAGCGGCATCCATTTCTATAACATCAATATGGCGTCCTTCGATAATTTGTGTGCAATGTTCACCAAGAGAGTCCAATACGGTTGTTGGTTGGTCAATATCTTTTGTTTTATAATTAAGCGCACGTGCCAAAATACGTGCTGTTGTGGTTTTACCTACGCCACGAATCCCTGTTAACATCCACGCTTGTGCAATACGACCTTTTTCAAAGGCGTTGGTGAGAGTACGCACCATAGCTTCTTGACCAATGAGGTCAGAGAAGTTTTGGGGTCGATATTTACGAGCAAGAACACGATAGGCTGTTTCTACCGGTACATTTTCCATGAATATTTCCAACTTCGAAGTTCTGTATGCGTATATTTTGATAATACAAAAGCATAGATCAATACTGTAGACTCATATAAAAGGATTTTTTCTTAATCAAATTATTTATGGGACAATTTGTTAAAAAATAACCAAACGCCTTTATTTTCTGCATACAAATGCCGCTCTGAAGATTAAAAGTACCTCGTTAAAAGACAGCATAAAAAATAATTTCTTCAGCAAAATAGGAGGTTGGTACGATGACCCGTACCAGAACTCGTTGGGGCTGCTTCTTTCCAGACCTGACCCAGTTGGCGAGCAGTTCGTCCACCACCAACCTCCCAAGTTCATATTGTCGATTTGGAATGAAAAATCAAGCTCAGAAACGAAAAATATCCCAAGAACGACGAAGAATTTTTCTTTGCGTTTAATTTATTGGCATATAAACAACAAAGAGATTATGGATTTATCAGTTTTCATAGCAGTAGCTCTTCATATTTATTTGGTATGAAAATATTTTTTCGCTTAGGATAATCTGAATGTATAATTATTCTCATTCGCTGAAATATGTAAGAGTTTTAGGATAGATACGTCTGTTCTAAAACTACGAAATTGAATCATCAAAAATTTACAACAGTCAAAGAAGCAAATAAAGTAGATAGATCATGTAATTGGCTAACATTCGAAAGTTAGGGGGAAGAGTGCTATTTAAATAATTAGCAAATATTGCTTTAATGGTGTTGATCCTCTCACACAAAACAGAACATCCCAAACAGAATAACTTAATGTTGTCCATTCACATGCTTTTTAAAGAGCTATTTCTCAGTATTCTTAACTATATTTCAACCCCCGCTCGTAAATAGTATACATACTTCCCTTGAGGTATAAATCCATTGTGCACTACCCTCTTTATGCTTAATAAAAGTATAAATTTGAGCCCTCATACTATTAACAATTCCCAATGTTGCGATCCCTTGCACTTGAGAGGCTTTATAAGAAGCATTTTGATTCCTTTTTTGCGTGCTTGTTCTTTTAATTAAAAAACATTGATGTTCATCACAAGATGGATCAATATATGAATTTTCATCATTTGAGAAAAGATTTCATATATTTTTTAAGTGACTGTGCTCATACAAGAGAAGATGCAACATTCAACGCTATAGAAATAAGGGGGTTATTGGTTTTATAAGCATAAAAATGGTTCTTATTCGATATAAGCGACATTTTATAGTTTCAAATAATTATATTCTTTAACAAGGAGAGAAAAGCGAGATGAACTTTTACAAAAAGCTGAATGAGTATGATTTAAAATGCAGCGAGGAATGCATCTATAGAGCAAACTTTGCTTTTCTGTTTATCTAAGTGATTTAGGTACGATGTGCTTTATAGTACTTAAAATAAAGTAGTTACGAAGATAGAAGTTATATTCTTATTAAAAAAATAGCTCTGATAGTAGAAAATACAGAACAATTCAAGTTTATCCTTTTAGTTTTTGCAAAAGTCTTTTAGTGTCTAATGTTCTGAGCAGCTTAAGGTTTTCCATATTAGTATAAAAATACCTCTTCAGCGATTAGTTTTAATAGCTTACCATGCCGTATTTTGAAAAAAATACCTGAAAAAAGAATAACTCTACTCAAATTTAGATGTTATAGAAATATTATTAATCATAATCTCCTGTGTCACAATTTGTTCCAACAACTTTTTTCTTCGTAATATTTTTAAAAATATAATGTCCTGACGAAGGAAAACTTATATGAAGAGATTTTATATTTTTTAGTGTAAAGATCTTCTTTTCTTTATCATGGGTTATTTTCTTTTCATCATCAACAACAATTCTCAATTTGTTTAGATCAGAAGGGGTAGAGTACGATAAAGTGAAGGATACTTTATTCGGTTTAAAGATACTACAAGAGTATTCAACTCCTTGATGGATAATATCGGATGGGATGATCACAACACTTTCATCCAGCGCAAAATTCCATTTTCTCTCACCAAAGCCAGCAAATGCAACACTAGAGTAGGCGAGAATATTTGCGGCTAATAATCCTTGCGCGAAGATTTTTTTCATTATCTTTTCCTTTTTTCTAAAGTGAGATGAATCATAAATCAGTTTTTATAAAAATGAAAGTTCAAACTTAATGCTAAAAGCAGGGCTAAATTGCATTTTCTAGCTTTAAACCATGTTCAGAATGATATCAGTCTAAGAGATTTGAATGCTCTATTATGTATAATAATTTGAATTGTTTTGAGAGCTAAATTTTCTTCTTCAGTGTTTATGAAGGGTGTTGAGTAGAAAAAACAAGCTCTTCCAAGATGCGTTGCATCATGAAATTTTTACGATGCTATTTGATATCAGCAAAAAATGATGGCAGCTTAATTGCTTTTATATATACGATGTTCGATCGTTTTGTGCTGGATAAGTACCGATAATACGCAGTTCTGCAGAAAAGAAAGATAATTCTTCTAAGGCAAGTTTCATCATCGGGTCTTCAGGATGACCTTCAATATCAACAAAGAATTGTGTTGCATTGAAATTTCCACCAATTTGATAGCTTTCTAATTTTGTCATATTGATACCATTCGTTGCAAATCCTCCCATAGCTTTATAGAGAGCAGCTGGGACATTGCGCACTCGAAAAAGAAGACTGGTGATGATTTTTTCGCCATTTTTAGGCTTGGGGACATGTCGTTTGGAGCGTGAAAGAATGACAAAGCGGGTAATATTATGAGGGTTATCTTCAACATCCCTTTCTAGAATATCAAGTCCATAAAGTTCTGCTGCGATCAGAGGAGCTAAGGCAGCCTGTGAACGTTTAGCATTTTTTTTAATAAACTTTGCAGCTCCAGCAGTGTCTGTAGAAACAACAGGTTTCCACCCGTTGTTTCGTATGATTTTTCGGCATTGTGCAAGGGCATGCGTATGGCTGTGGACGGTTTTAATTTCGTCATATGTAACGCCGGGCAAAACCATTAATTGAAAATGGATAGGTAAAAAATATTCATCAATAATATAAAGAGATGATTGCGGTAAAAGATGATGAATGTCTGCAACGCGTCCCGCAAGAGTATTTTCAATAGGGATCATAGCAAGATCAGCTTTCCCACTTTCCACTAAATTAAGGGCGTCTTCAAAAGTAGCAGAGGGAACAGCATCCATATTGGGGAACATATTGGAGCAAGCAATATGGGAATTAGCGCCGTATTCTCCTTGGAAAGAAATTTTATTGGTTTTTTTAAGTATTTTCATGCTAAAATCTTACGTACTCTATCGAGATCACGTTGTGTGTCTACGCCTAAGGGAATCGTATCAACTATCTCCACATCGATGCGCATATTATGTTCTAATGCACGTAATTGTTCAAGTTTTTCACGTTGCTCGAGTGTAGAGGGTTTGAATGATATAAATTTCTCAAGTGCTTCGCGCCGATAAGCGTATATTCCAATATGATGATAAAGAGGACCATCTCCATAAGGTGCTGTGGTGCGCGTAAAATAAAGAGCACGAAGGCGATTTTGAGAAAGAGGTGTACCAATGATTTTGACGACATTGGGATCTATTTTTTCATTTTCTTCAATGATTCGAGCACCCAAGGTTGCAATATCAGTAAAGCTATTTTCTAAAGGGCGTAGCGCATGAATGATTTCACGAGGCATTATTGTTGGTAAGTCACCTTGTATATTTAAAATGGTATTGTAACGTTGTCCAGGATCAATACGCATTAAAGCTTCATAAATACGATCAGATCCAGACTTATGGTCACCTTGTGTTATGATACATTCATGCCCATAATCTGCAACAGCTTTAGCAATATCATTATGATCTGTTGCAACGATCGTACGCCCTATTGCAGCTTTTTTGGCTTGTTCTGCGACATGAACAATCATCGGCTTTCCGCCAATTTCAGCGAGAGCTTTTTGAGGAAGACGGGTTGAGCCTATACGAGCAGGAATAAGAATAATTGGTTCAAGAGCCATTGTAAGATTCCAAATGTCATCTGTGATGCATTTATGATGTTGTGTGTTATAAAGAAAAAGCTTAAACTAAACATGGTAATGAAACCGTGAACATTTGAGTTTTTATGAATCGCCCGAGATTTATTTATTTTATTTGTGCTTGTTTATGTGTGTTGGCCATTATTGTGGGGATTTCCATTCTTAGCAATATAGTTTACGATCATCCTACATCAATCCAATATTATCATACAGTTGCCAAGAATGATACATTTCAAGAAAAACAAAAAGCATCTGATGTTTCCCTATCACTAAATAGCCGTCTTCAACAAGGCAATTTTGAAAATGGCCGTAAACTTTTTCGCCAATGTGCCATATGCCATACTTCTGGACGCAATGAAGCAGGGCGTGTTGGTCCAGTTCTTTGGGAGATTGTTAACCGCCCTTTGGCATCAGCAGCAGGTTTTGCTTATTCACGGGCATTGCGTTCTCATTCTGATCAAAAATGGGATTTTATCACTTTGGATCGTTATTTACATTCTCCACGTGAAGTTTTTCCTGGGACCATTATGTCTTTTCGTGGAATTAAAAATGACCAAGATCGTGCTGATCTTTTGCTTTATTTACGTAGTTTATCCGACCATCCTGTTCCTTTACCAATGGATAATAATAAAGCGAACGAGCCAAATTAACTTATACCATAGATGTTAATTTTAGAAAGAAGTCTGATTTTTTGTAATTTTAGTTTCACGGTTTTATAAAAAGAGCTCTTATTGATGTTTTGTTAGGGGGAACGCCTCTCACACAAAACAGAGCGTATTTAACGTTACATATTTACTCGCTTGTTTTAAAGAGATCTTTTATAAAAATGCACTCTTTACGCTGTCATCTGCAGATTGGTTTTCAAGATTCTTTTGCTTCACTTTTTCTACATATGCTTGTCTGTGAAATTATTGTTGAAGGATTATTAATTCATGAGCCGCAGCTTTCTGCTTCTGAATGCAATAATTATATAATTAAAGCTCTCCATGAGGTTTATCTTAATCTTTCTATACACATTAATACCCACGTATTTTTCTTATGAACAGAGATAATTGATTATTCTTATACGTGCAATAATCCTAAGCTGCGTTTTATGATGCTTGATGAATAGCTGTTTTCTCTTGAGGTTAGAGGTGTAGGGACAGATCATTGAACTTTTATAGTATCGATAACTAAAATATGATTTAGATTATTTATTTATAGGTTATGGTTTGAAGTAAAAACTTTCATGTGAAACAATTTTTATGTGTGAATAGTAAAATAGTTGAATAGAGTTCTGCTGATTATACGTTTATCTACTTCGAAATTTTTTTACACAAGAATACTGATGGCAGCTTATAGACGATGACATGAAATTATGCTGATAATCCATTATAGAGAATTATTTTTTCACAAAAGGTCTTCCATATTTGTGATAAATTTAATCGTTTCCATTGGTTACAGTGTTTCGATGACTTATGATAAAACAGCAGTATTTCAATACATATTGCGAGAGAGCTAAAAATTAGTGCGGAAGGAGACATAATCATGCTTCCCCAAGCTTTTTAATAACTATGGCGTTTTCCTTATAATTTGAGCGTTTATAAGTAATAATATTAAATTGCGCTAATAATCCATTGTAGAGAAGAATTTTTCCCACTAAGGGTTCACCAATATTTGTGATCATTTTAATAACTTCCATTGCTTGTAGGGTCCCAATAACGCCAGGTAAAGCACCGATGATTCCAGTTTCAGCGCATGTTGGGATAGTCCCGTGAGCCGGAGGCGTGGGAAATAAATCGCGATAGTGAGGATTATTGTCTTTATATGGCATAAGGACGGTTAATGAGCCATTAAAACGTTCTACAGCACCACTTATTAAAGGTTTTTTGCATTGTGCAGCGTGATCAGCAAGAAGATAGCGTGTCGTAAAATTATCACTTCCATCAACAATGATGTGGTAGGCATTGAGCAGTTTATCCACATTACTTTTATCTAAGCGTAGGGTGTGTTTTTCAACTATAACATGAGGATTTATTGCTTTTATAGTTGTTTCAGCACTGTCTGTTTTTCTTTTTTTTATTGCATTTGTTTTATGAATAACTTGGCGTTGTAAATTGGAAAGTGAAACGATGTCGTTATCGACAATTCCAAGGGTTCCAACACCTGCTGCAGCCAAATAGGTTAAGACAGGAGCACCAAGACCACCAGCGCCCACAACAAGAACACGTGCTTTTTTTAGTTTTTGTTGCCCTGCACCACCAATCTCAGGCAAAATGATGTGGCGTGCATAGCGTTCGATTTCTTTGTTGTTTAATTGTGTATCTGTTTCTTGTGTCATAAATTTTCTCTTGTCATAGTTCTTTTATTGTTTACTAAGTTTATGGTGCATAGACCAGTCTGCTTTTAGGATAGGGAGGATTTATTTATGAAAATTGCCATTCAGATGGATCATATTTCAACGGTTCGGATTCAAGGAGATACGACATTTGCACTCGCTTTAGCAGCACAAGAACGTGGACACTCTCTTTTCCATTATACACCAGATCGTTTATCTCTGTGTGATGGTTGTGTGATTGCACGACTAGAGCCATTGATTGTGCATGATAAAGAGGGAAGCCACTATCAATTAGAAAAGCTTGTTCGCACGGAATTGACAGATATGGATGTGGTTCTTTTACGCCAAGATCCACCTTTTGATCTCAATTATATCACGACGACTCATCTGTTAGAACGTATTCATCCTAAAACACTCGTTGTAAATGATCCGGCATGGGTACGCAACAGTCCAGAAAAAATTTTTGTTACTGAATTTTCTGATCTGATGCCAGAAACATTAATTACCAAAGATATTGAAGAAATAACAGCTTTTAGAGAGACATTTGGCGATATTATTGTTAAACCACTTTATGGAAATGGGGGCGCTGGTGTTTTTTATTTAAAACAAGATGATCGCAATTTAGCATCATTGTTGGAAATGTTTGCAGAAATTTATCACGAACCTTTTATTGTTCAGCGCTATTTAGAGGCAGTACGAAAAGGAGATAAAAGGATTATTTTGCTTGATGGTACACCCGTTGGAGCTATTAATCGAATTCCGGCAAAAACAGATGTGCGATCTAATATGCATGTTGGAGGTCGCGCGGAAAATATTGAGTTAACAAAACGTGATTATGAGATTTGTGAACGCATTGGTCCAGCCTTAAAGGAACGTGGTCTTCTTTTTGTGGGGATTGATGTGATCGGAGATTATATAACAGAAATTAATGTGACGTCTCCTACAGGAATTTGTGAAATTAAACGCTTCTGCGGTACAGATGTTGCTCATTTGTTTTGGGATGTTATTGAGTTCAAGCGTTCAAATTAATTTATTTGACAGAGGACAAAAACATGCTTTTAAAAAATGATCCATGTTGTTTTTTATATTTGTTATGTTGTAAATGTGAACTAGAATGACCGTATGATACAAATTAAGAGGCTTTGTCCTCAATTTTTAGGGAGTTTATAGATGAGCAGAGTATTATCAATTGGAGTGGGATTGATTTTTGCGCTACTGCTGTCAGCAAATGGAGGCAATGCGCGCGATCAAATACAGATTACTGGTTCATCTACAGTTTTACCTTATCAAAAGATTGTTGCTGAGACATTTGGAGAAATTTATCCCCATTTTAAGGTTCCTGTTATCGAATCGGGTGGAACAGGAGCTGGTATTAAGGAATTCTGCCGTGGTGTTGGGGAGAACACCGTTGATATTGTTAATGCTTCGCGAGCAATGAAGCCGAGTGAATTACAGTTTTGTTTTGATTCTGGTGTAAAAGATGTTGAGGAAATACGTATTGGGTATGATGGTATTGTTTTTGCAACAGATATTAAGGGTCCTGATTGGAAATTAAAGCCAGTAGATGTTTATAAAGCTCTTGCTGCTCGAATTATTATAGACGGAAAGTTGCAACCGAATAATGTTTTGAAATGGAGTGCAGTTAATAGTGCTCTTCCTGATTGGACGATAGCAGCGTATATTCCTGGAGAGAAGCATGGGACGCGTGAAGTTTTTGAGGAAAAATTACTTACTGTTGGGTGTAAAGAGAGTGGGGCAGTTGAGGTGATGAAGTCTTTAGGAATGGATGATAAGGAGATACACACTGCTTGTATTGCGGTACGTAAGGATGGAAAAGCGGTTGATATTGATGGTGATTATTCTGAAACATTTGCGCGTCTAACTTCTAATAAAACAGGGGTCGGTATTTTTGGTTTGTCTTTTTATCAAAATAATGCTGATAGGCTAAAGGTTGCCGATATTAACGGTTTTGCGCCAACAGTTGAGACGATTTCTAGTGGACAATATCCAGTTTCTCGTCCGCTTTTTTTCTATATTAAGAAAGCACATTTAGATATTGTTTCAGGTTTACGGGAGTATGTTGACTTTTTTCTTTCTGATCAAATGATTGGTCCAGAGGGCCCTTTGGCTGAATATGGTTTGATTGTTTCTCCTGAAAAGGAGCGTCAAGCACAGCGTTCTGATTTTTCTACTGGTCGAGGAATGACATTGAAATAATTTGCAGGGAATAATTGGTTGGATTTCTGGGATAGGAAATTTAGGTGCTATTTTTTATAAAAACTGAAAGATAAAATGCGCATTTCCTTCATTATTTCGTTATTATTGATTTTTGGATTTTGTGGCTTTTGTATTTCTTATATGCGAGCACGCATTCTTGAATACAAACAGCATAAGATGCATTCTCGTGCGTATTATTATGGCTGGTGGACATTTTTGATTACTGTTATTCCAGCTTTTATTTTTTTAATTGTTTGGGATGCTGGGAGTACAATTTATTTAGAATATAATGCCTCTCGAGAGCTTGGGGCGTATAGTGCGCATGTAACAGAGTCTGTAAATCATGATCTACTTTGGGAGACACTTCGAAGTCTCGTCAAAATGATTCATCGCTTTGAGGGGAATCTTTCTACCTCTTCCTATAAGGAAGTGCAGGCACAGTTATTCGCGAAGGGATTGATTTTACCTAGTGAAACATCGGATGATGTGTTCAAAATAGCACAGTCGTGGGTATTCTCTTCTGAAAAGCTTAAGTTTATAGGTTATGGTTTCCTTTTTGCTATTGCGTCTTTTGGTTTTGTCTGTGGAATGATGCAAATTGCGCCTCATCAGCGTGCGCGCAATAAGGTTGAATCTTTTATTATTATTGGATTAATTTGTGCATCTATTGTTGCAGTCTTGACAACAATAGCCATTGCGCTTTCGATGTTTTTTCAGACAGTAAGCTTTTTTCAGTCTGTATCCTTTTCCAATTTCTTTTTAGGAACAGTTTGGGATCCGCGTTTTTCCGCGAGCGGCTCAAGCGATGAAGTAGGACAATTTGGTTTAATACCGCTTCTTGCGGGTACGCTTTATATTGCATTTGTCGCCATGCTTTTTGCTGTACCTATAGGGCTATTTTCAGCTCTTTATATGGCTGAGTATGCTTCTGCGCGATTGCGAGCAATTGTAAAACCATTGTTGGAAGTTCTTGCCGGCATTCCAACCATTGTTTATGGTTTTTTTGCTTTGAAGGTTGTAGGACCATTTTTACGTGATCTCTCTGTTTCTCTCTCAGATGGGGTTGGGTTTATTATGGCACAAAGTGTTTTGACCGCTGGAGTTGTGATGGGAATTATGTTGATACCTTTTGTTTCCTCTTTATCGGATGATGTTATTACGGCTGTTCCACGCATTTTACGTGAAGGTTCTTATGGTTTAGGCGCAACGCAATCTGAAACAATTAAAAAAGTTGTTATACCAGCAGCGCTTCCAGGGATTATGGGGGCCATTTTGTTAACGGCATCGCGTGCAATTGGAGAAACAATGATTGTGGTTTTGGCGGCAGGTGTTGCAGCAAACTTAACACTCAATCCTTTCGAAGCGATGACTACGATGACTGTTAAGATTGTTAATCAATTGACCGGTGATTTTGAGTTTAATTCTCCACAAACTCTGGTGGCTTTTGCCTTAGGGATGACGCTCTTTGTTATGACACTTTTGATGAATATTCTGGCTCTTTATATTGTGCGTAAATATCGGGAACAATATGAATGAATGAAGATTTTTCCCCTCGTCGCAATATTAGCCTCAAGCGTCGGTATTGGGCTGAACGTCGTTTTCGTGCCTATGGTTTGATTGCCATTTTTATTGGTTTGTTTTTTTTATTTACACTTTTATGGTCTATCATTAGTCAGGGTTATACAGCTTTTTTTCAAAGTGAAATGACATTGTCGATTTATTTGGATGAAAAGATCATTGATCCAAGTGGTCAACATAAAACAAAACCACGAGTGCTCATGACGGCGAATTATCCACTTCTTGTACGCAATGCTTTAGCAAAGAAACTTAATATAGATCAAAATGATCGAGCCTCTCTTCGAGAAGTTAACCGTATGTTTTCAAATGGTGTCCGCGTTCAGCTGCGTGAAATGGTAACAAAGAATCCACAATTGATTGGCACAATGCGAAAAGTTAAAGTTTTGGCATCTGCGGATATTGATTCTGCTTATAAGGGACAGATTGATCTGCGTGTAGCAGAAAAAAACCGTAAAGTTTCTAATAGACAAGTAGAATGGATAAAGCGTTTAGCGCATGATGGTACGCTTTATAAAACATTTAATATTGGTTTTTTTACATTTGGCGCTTCAAGTCGTCCTGAGACTGCGGGATTAGGTGTTGCGATCATTGGTTCTCTTTATATGATAGGCATTGTTTTATTAGTTTCACTTCCGATAGGCATAGCAACGGCTCTTTATTTGGAAGAATATGCACGCAAAAATAAATTTACAGATTTTATAGAGGTTAATATCAATAATCTTGCAGCTGTTCCTTCAATTGTGTTTGGTCTTTTAGGACTCTCTTTTTTTGTTAATTTTTTAGGATTACCACGTTCAGCCTCTTTTGTTGGTGGTCTTGTTTTAGCGCTCATGACTCTCCCCACGATTATTATTGCAACACGTTCCGCTCTGCGTGCTGTTCCTCTCTCTATTCGTGCAGCAGCTTTAGGACTGGGAGCATCAAAAACACAAATGATTTTTCATCATGTTGTTCCTTTAGCAGCGCCTGGTATTTTGACAGGCACAATTATTGGAGTCGCACAGGCTTTGGGTGAAACAGCGCCTTTGCTTTTGATTGGAATGGTTGCTTTTGTTGTCAATATTCCTACGACCCCCATGGATCCAGCAACGGCTTTGCCTGTTCAAATTTTTATGTGGGCGGGTGAAGCAGAGCGCGCTTTTGTTGAAAAGACGTCAGGTGCTATTATTGTATTAATGATTTTTCTTGCAACCATGAATATTTCTGCGGTTTTTTTACGTCGACGATTTGAACGCCGCCAGTAATTTTAATAAAATAACAGCTTTGATAAGATTTTTGTAAGGTGAATTTTTGTAATGAAGATTAAAATGCGAGGTCAGGATGTGAAGGTTTCTTATGGGGACAAAGAAGCACTCCACGGTATTACACTTGATATTCCTGAACATCAAGTAACAGCTTTGATTGGTCCATCAGGATGTGGAAAGTCGACTTTTTTGCGTTGTTTTAACCGTATGAATGATACGATTGAAGGCGCTAAAACAACCGGTCTTATTACCCTAGATGGGGAGAATATTTATGACCAGAGGATTGATGTTGTAGAATTGCGCGCCCGTGTTGGAATGGTTTTTCAAAAGCCCAGTCCTTTTCCAAAATCTATATTTGAGAATATTGCGTATGGTCCACGCATTCATGGTTTAGTTAAAACGCGCTCTGAATTGCATGATATAGTTGAAAAGAGTTTGAGGCAGGCAGGTTTGTTTGAAGAAGTAAAAGACCGTCTTCACGATCTTGGAACAAGTTTATCAGGGGGGCAACAACAGCGTTTATGTATTGCACGTGCTATTGCGGTTAGTCCTGAAGTTATTTTGATGGATGAGCCCTGCTCGGCTCTTGATCCCATTGCGACGGCACGGATTGAAGAGCTTATCGATGCGTTACGGCAAAATTATACAATTGTTATCGTAACGCATTCCATGCAACAGGCCGCACGTGTTTCTCAATATACGGCTATGTTTCATTTAGGGCATTTGGTAGAAGTTGGTGCGACTGAAATGATCTTCACCTCACCAAAAGAGCAACGGACGCAAGATTATATTACGGGGCGTTTTGGATAGGTGAATTGAGGAGTGTAAGATATGTCTATGAATCATACTGTCCGTTCTTATGATGCAGAACTAAAATATTTAAAAGCAAGGATTACAGAAATGGGGAGGCATGCAGAAAGGATGATTGAACATTCTGTCGCATCGGTTGTGTGTAGTGATCTTCAACTTGCAACGACAGTGATTGCCGATGATGTGTTTTTAGATGAAGCAGAACGTGACATTGATGAAAAAGCGGTTGCTATTATTTGCAAACGCCAACCGATGGCTGTTGATTTGCGTGAAATTATTGGAGCCATTCGTATTTCTTCTGATCTTGAGCGGATTGGGGATATGGCCAAAAACATTGCTAAAAGGACTGTTGCACTTTCAGAAATACGTCAATCTGCTTCTATTTATCATGGGCTTGAAACAATTACAGCTTTAGCACTCAATCAATTAAAAGAAGTCTTAAATGCTTATACGAGTCGCCTATTAGAGCGTGTTGACGCTGTGCGTGAGCGTGATAAGAAGATTGATGCTTTGTATACTTCTCTTTTTCGTGAACTTTTGACATATATGATGAAAGATATGCACAATATTACGGTTTGTACGCACTTGCTGTTTTGTTTAAAGAATATTGAACGAATTGGTGATCATGTTACTAATATTGCTGAAATGCTACATTATATCATAACGGGTTACCATATGTCTTCTGATCGTCCTCGCGATGACCTTACTTATAAGGTTGGGGTAGGTGAGAAGAAAATAGGTTAAAATTTTTCTTATATGTATAAAATAAGTTTGTAGATATATGAGTATTTTCTTACAGTGCAGCTATAGAAAGAATAAGATAGCCATATTATCGAAAAGTACAAAGAAACAACAAAGAGTTTTTTAGAAAAGCATGGCAGATTGCTAACTCTTGGTTTGACATATTTGTATATTGGATGGTATCATTACTCGTATTGTGGTCGGAGGGGAGTTTTCTAGGGGAATTTCCTTTCAGATCATTTTGTTAAAATTTTATATTAAAGGGGATATCTGTATTATTTTTTTCAATATCGATGCAAAGAGTTTTGGTATCCAAATTTTTTCGTATGTAGAAGAAGTAGATAGTGTTGCTTTATTGTAATTGAAACGTGTGGGTTATTATGGCCTATATTGGACCATGAAGAATAACAATATTGATCTGTGAATTAAGAGTTTTTTATTTTTTATTTTGCATAGATACTTTTTTATTACCTCCTGTATTAAAATTTTACTGAGTGGTAACAATTGGCTATGTACTTTATTGAGAGATACATTTAAAGCTCATTTCAAAATTTGAATAGCTCAGAGATTGTAGGAATGTGTTGCATAAGATGAAAAAAAATCGTTGGAATGTTTTTGTTACCTGTTGTGTAGCGCCGTTAGTTGTTGTGGGGTGTGCTTCAAATCGTTTAGATACTGGAAAAGTAAATAATAATAAGACAAAAACAGTTACGTATCCATTGACAGAGCGTCAATGTCTTATGCGAGCGATGTATTTTGAATCAAATCGCACAAGCCGTGAAGGAATGATTGCCGTTGGGACGGTTGTTATGAATCGTGTTAATTCAACCGCCTATCCTAAGACGATTTGTGGTGTTGTTGGTCAACATAAGCAGTTTGCTCCTGGTGTTTTAACGCGTCCTATGACGGAGAAAGCATCTGTTGCTCGTGTAAGAGAGGCAGCTGATGCTGTTTTACGGGGTGAACGAGATAAGAAAGTTAAACACGCTAAGTTTTTTCATACCGCTGGTTTGTCTTTTCCGTATAAAAACATGCATTATGTTCAGGTTGCAGGGGGAAATGCTTTTTATGAAAAACGATCACGTGATGGGGAACTCCAAGTTCCTACAAATAATCGCCCTTATGATGTTGCTTATGCTTTTGCTCAAGAACGTTCTGGTCATGCGCCAAGCTTTATAGATGAAGGCACACAAAGTAGGGGAGCAAAGGTAGAGAAAAGTGCATCTCCTTCGACAGAAGTAGCACAGTCCAAAACGGCACATCCTGCGCATTTTGCTATGGTACGGCTTGATAAAGTTCCTATTCCTGCCTATGCACCTCAACATCTAGCTAGAAAAGAAGAAAATAAAACGATTATGGCTTTGCCTTCATCAGATCAGTTAAATGCAATTGTTGCGATGTTAGAAAAACGACACAGAAATTGGTAAGTTTTTTACGACCAGAGAAGGGTTATACCCCCATCATTGCGGTTTATGAATTAAGTGAACCTTTAGCGATAATGACATGCATAGATATACGTCAGAGAAAGTGAATTCAAAGGATCTAAAAAACAATTTATAATATGACGACGTAAAGAGCACATTTTATTTAAAGAAGGGTATTGGTAATGTACTTTGATATTCATGAGACAATTTCGCCTGAAATGCTTAATCGTCTTGCAGAAATTACAGTAAAAGTGGGGTTGAATTTACAAGAGGGGCAGGATCTTGTTTTGACTGCTCCAGTTTCAGCATTACCTTTTGTTCGGCGTATTGCATATCATGCTTATAAGGTTGGTGCTGGTGTCATTACACCAATTTTTAGTGATGATATGTTATCGCTTACACGTTTTGAAAATGCCCATACAGCTAGTTTTGATTGTGCCCCTTCTTGGCTTTATGAGGGAATGGCGAAGGCTTTTGAAAATGGGGCAGCGCGTTTAGCAATTGTTGGTGATAATCCTTTGCTCCTTTCCAATCAAGATTTTGATAAGGTTGCGCGTTTGAATAAGGCGACTTCACTAGCTTACCAGCCTGCTCTCAAAAAAATATCGAATTTTTCTATAAATTGGTCAATTGTTGCTTATCCAACAGCAGGATGGGCTGAGGCAATGTTTCCTTCTTTACCACTTAATGAGGCGATTAAAAAATTAGCCGATGCAATTTTTTCTGCTTCACGTGTTACAGAAGAAGATCCAGTACATGCGTGGGTTGTCCATAACGAGAATTTAAAGAAACGATCATCTTGGCTTAATGAGCAGCGTTTTTCTGCCTTACACTTTACAGGACCAGGGACTGATTTAACTGTTGGTTTGGCAGATGATCATGAATGGCATGGTGGTGCATCCGTTGCTCAAAATGGTGTTATTTGCAATCCGAATATTCCGACAGAAGAAGTTTTCACGACTCCTCATGCTCATAAGGTTGAAGGTTTTGTTCGTTCGACGAAACCACTTTCCTATCAAGGAACACTGGTTGATAATATTGAAGTACGTTTTGAAGCAGGGCGTATTGTTGAGTCTCGTGCATCAACGGGTCAGGAAGTTTTGCAACAGGTTTTGCAAAGTGATGAGGGTGCAAGCCGATTGGGCGAAGTTGCTCTTGTGCCCCATTCTTCACCAATTTCTAAGAGTGACCTCCTTTTTTATAATACCTTATTTGATGAAAATGCTGCATGTCATATTGCTTTAGGGCAATGTTATTCCAAATGCTTTTTAGATGGGGCATCTTTGACGTCAGAAGAGATTGCAGCACGTGGTGGTAATAAAAGTGTCATTCATATTGACTGGATGATTGGTTCTGGCGAAATTGATATAGATGGCATTACCCAAGATGGTGTAAGAGTTCCTGTGTTTCGTAAGGGTGAATGGGCTTAATCCTGTTATGCCGCATTTGAGGTGGGGAGTAAGCCTCATTGATATGTTAAGTATTTTAGAATGTCTGGTGAATATTCAAGGTAGGGCTTGGCTATAAAGTCTTTAGTTAAGTGAATCACATGAGTAGGAAGCCAAGGGAAATCTACTCATCAAAAATTTGTTTCTTATAGAGCAGATGTAGAGGAAACCTTCGTTCTTTGAGGGGGAAAAGAAGTCAATTTATTGGTGATACAATTGAAAAGTGTATAATTATTAAAGAAGAGAGATGCCGGAACTTCCTGAAGTAGAGACAGTTCGTCGTGGACTAGAGTCTGTTGTAACTGATGCAAAGATAGTATCTGTCAGACTTAATCGTAGAGATTTGCGCTTTCCTTTTCCTGAGGCTTTTTCTGAGCGCCTTATTGGCAGAACAATTATAGAACTTGGTCGGCGTGCGAAATATTTATTATTTCATCTTTCTCAGGATGAAACGATTTTAAGCCATTTAGGAATGTCTGGTTCATGGCGTATAGAGAATGATCTTTTAAGAACAGTTTTTTCAACGACAAGTAAATTGGTTAAGCATGATCATTTTGCCATGGATATTCAAACAAGGGATGGTGAAGTTTATCATCTTATTTATAATGATGTGCGTCGCTTTGGATTTATGCTTTTAGTTAATACGGACAAGCTTTATGAACATCCACTTTTAAATAAGCTAGGGCTTGAACCTATGAGTAATTCGTTTTCTGGTCGTTATTTACAAAAGGCTTTTGTTAATAAAAAAATGTCTCTCAAGAGCGTTTTACTTGATCAGTCTATTGTTGCAGGTCTTGGGAATATTTATGTTTGTGAAGCACTTTGGCGGAGTCGTTTGTCTCCACAACGTAGTGCATTTACATTGGCATCAAAAACGGCACGTGCATGTGAATTTGCAGATTCTTTAGCACAAAATATACGCAATGTGATTTCTGAAGCCATTTTGTCTGGTGGCTCTTCTTTACGTGATTATATGCATATAGATGGTTCACTTGGTTATTTTCAACATGCTTTTTCAGTGTATGGACGAGAAGGCAAGCAATGTTTAGAATGTGGAACGCCTATTGTGCGTATTTTACAGGCTGGACGTTCAAGTTTTTACTGCTCACAATGCCAAAAATGAATAAGGTGTCTTGCAAAATCTTACAAGAGGCTTAAAGTCATCGTATCTATAATATAATTACACAAGGCTTGAAAGGTTTTTTTATGCTGAATAAAGTACTAACACATCTTGATGGAAATATAGAAAAGAGCCTTGAACGCCTTTTTTCTCTTTTACGTTTTCAATCGATTTCTACAGACTCGGCTTACAAGGATGCATGTCGTAAAGCAGCTGATTGGTTAGTAGAGGATTTAAAAAGCATTGGTTTTGAGGCTTCACGCCGTGATACACCGGGGCATCCAATGGTTGTTGGGCATCATCCAGGACCTTCTGATGATTGTTTGCATGTGTTGTTTTACGGACATTATGATGTTCAACCTGTTGATCCATTGAGTTTGTGGGAGGATGATCCATTTACACCTTCTTTAAAAGAGAGAGATGGAGAGAAAGTTATTTGTGCTCGTGGAGCTTCAGATGACAAAGGTCAGTTGATGACTTTTATTGAAGCATGTCGTGCATTTAAGAAAGAAACAGGGAATCTTCCTGTTAAAGTTACTATTTTATGTGAAGGTGAGGAAGAATGTGCTTCTCCTTCCCTTATTCCTTTTTTAAAAGAGAATAAAGATGAACTTAAGGCAGATTATGCATTGGTTTGTGATACGTCGATGTGGGATGCGGATACACCATCTATTGCTCTTTCTCTTCGGGGAATTATGGCAGAAGAGATTATTATTACAGCAGCGAATCGTGATTTGCATTCTGGTTATTTTGGAGGAGTAGCAGCTAATCCCATTCATATTTTAACGAAAATCTTAGCAGGACTTCATGATGAAGATAATAAGGTAACACTTCCTGGTTTTTATGATGGCGTAGAAGAAACACCTCCAAAGATTTTGCAGTCATGGAATGAACTTAATTGTACTGCTGGAAATTTTCTTGGTCCTATAGGGCTTTCCATTCCTGTTGGTGAAAAAGGGCGGAGCATTTTGGAACTTGTATGGGCACGTCCTACCATGGAAATTAATGGTATTAGCGGCGGCTATGAAGGGGAGGGGATGAAAACAGTTATTGCTTCTCAAGCGAGTGCAAAAGTATCTTGTCGTTTGGTGCATAAGCAAGATCCAGAGAAAATACGCCAAGCGTTGCGTGATTATGTACGTAGCTCAATTCCGGCTGATTGTAAGGTTGAATTTAAGAATCACGGTTCTTCTCCTGCACTTCAGATTTCTGATGATTCATCTTTTATCAAGGAGGCGAAGGATGCCTTATCACAAGAGTGGGAAGTGCCTGCTGTCTTGACAGCCATGGGGGGCTCGATCCCAATTGTAGCAGATTTTCGGTCAATTCTTGGTATGGAAACTCTTTTGGTTGGTTTTGGACTGGCTGATGACCGTATTCATTCGCCTAACGAAAAGTATAATTTAAAATCATTTCATAAAGGGCAGCGGTCTTGGGCGCGTATTCTTGCAGCTTTCGCAAATAGGAGGGTAAATGGCTGAGATTCGTGTTCATCAAGGTGATTTACCAAACTTAGATAATTATCAAATTGATGCTGTTGCGATTGATACTGAGACTTTAGGATTACAACCCCATCGTGATCGTTTATGCGTTGTTCAGCTTTCTTCTGGAGATGGTACTGCTGACGTTATACAGATTGCTAAAGAACAAAAGAGTGCACCAAATTTGATGAAATTGCTTGAGGATAAAGCGATCACCAAGATATTCCATTTTGGGCGTTTTGATCTTGCTATTTTAGCGCATACATTTGGTGTTATGCCAGAGCCTATTTTTTGTACAAAGATTGCTTCAAAACTCACGCGTACTTATACGGATCGTCATGGCTTGAAAGAAATTTGTAATGAATTGCTGAATGTGAATATTTCTAAACAGCAACAATCTTCGGATTGGGCGGCAGAAACGTTATCACAGGCACAAATTGAATATGCTGCGTCGGATGTGTTATATTTGCATCGTTTAAAGGTTATATTTGAAGAACGTTTAAGACGTGAAGAGCGAGAAAATGTTGCCAAGGCATGTTTTCAATTTTTGCCTATGAGATCTAGGCTTGATCTTTTAGGATGGGCGGAAGTTGATATTTTTGCGCATAGCTAACTTTAAAATTGGCTTTTAAATGGCATTAATTATTGATATGAGAGGACAAAATGCTTGTACATTATGGGCATTTTATTCTCTCATCTTTTCTGATAATAGTTATAATAAATTCTTAAGTGCTATTTCATTTGAAGTTTAGGTAATCAAAGCACTTTTACTAATTCATATTTTTTATTTTTGTAACAGCTTTTATTTGAAAAAAAGCAATTTTGAGGAGAGTTTGGAAACATATGGTAGGTTGGAAGACTTAAATCTCTGAAACCGGTATACAGCCTAATTGGGGGAGAATATGAAGGCGTAAATATAAAAATCAAATCTCATCTTTACCATCATTTTTAATTCTGCTTTACGACTTTCAAAAGTATCTAAAGCGGTGTCTGTTCAATAATAGAGATTACGCATTGCCTCACGCTTTTGTTTCTCACGTTTTTAATGGATTTACGTTTTTCATGTAAAACAGAACGCTCTAAACGGAATATATTTGTGTTGCTAATGTCATGTGCTTTTTTTAGAAGAAATCGGCACCCAAGCCCATGTCACGGCGGCGCTTATGAGTGGTATAAAGATAAAGTCCCAAAATATGATATAAAATTCGTTGAGCACTTCCATCTTTACGCTTATGGAGTAACAAGCCGCTACCATCACACAATTTGCCAGCTCCCAATATTGTGGTCCCTTGGCACTTAAGACGGTTCATAAGAGGCATTTTTAGTGTTTTTTGTTTATACGCCTCTCCCCATTTGTAACATGCAATCAAATGGTTTTGATAGATTCAACATGAAAAAGATTTGGAATGAGAGAATCTTACGGTATTCAGGCTTTTTATTCAATATAAATAACGCTAAATTATCATTATAAATCAATATATTATATGATTAATGTATACAGATAACTACGATTGTATTGAATAATGCAAAGAGCAACTCCTAGAAGAGTGTGCTAGAAACAAGTCAGCAAGAGCGCTTTTTACTAAGTCAAAACGTTGCAATAGCTTTTGCATTTAAACAGATTCGTAAGAATCCCCCTGTTTTCAAGAGTTTTATCCACATACAAACTTCATTTATGATGTGGAAGCGAATAAATTTGCTTAATGTATAATGAACAAGTTTGGAATGAGAGAATATTCTGATATTTGAGGGGCTCATTTTGTGTGAGGAAATAATAAATTATATTTATAAATCAATATGTTGATGTGATATTCGTATAGTTTATTATTTTCAGACGATACTTCGTGCCTTTAATTTATTACTCAATAAGTGATTTCTATGTTGGCAGAGCAGGGCAATTTGCTTTTATTTTAAAATCAAAAGGCTCCAAAGCTTTATTTTTAAGGACTTTCACTTTTTATCTATAAACATATTATTTTTCTCTAGAAATTTGCAACGAAGGCACTAGGTAAAATCCATTATGGATATTTGATGAGGTTAAATTTATGAACATAAAATATTTTATTACAGCTTTTGCTACTTTTGCTTCAATCTCTATCGCTCAGGGTGCGAGTTTTTTAGCATCTCAAAACCTTATACAGAGAGCATTTTCGGCTGTTCCTCCAATAGATCTTTTTTCTGGTGAACAGCTTCGCAAGGTTTTATCTGAAGTTTTTCAAATAGAACTTTCTTGCACGGATAACAGCGAATTCATAACATCAGCTAAGTTAGTACCTGTGTCACATTCTGGTAAAAAAAGAGGATATAGTCCTAAAAAAGGACCAGGGAAAGGAGGACGACCAAACCTATTTAGACGAGGTCCAATGAGTTTTTAAAAAGTGAGAAAACAATATTGAGAGGTGTAACGTATGCTCGAAAAATGAAGAAAGGAGATATTATCACTTGAAAAAAGGGGGGGAGTTATTTGTTTAAAGGGTGTTATGATTGTGCACGATGAGAATGAAGAGTACTGTTCGGAAAAGACATGAGAAGGGAGATTTCAGTGAACGAATAACACTATATAATAGCAATCAGTCATTACAAAATTCATGGGTCTAGATGAATATAGCCTAGAGATTCTGCGTTATTTTCTTATGCCGTAAATATCGTCATTTTAAGTGTGATTATATAAGGCATGTAGAACGCCTTGATCAGTGTTTTTAGAGTACGTGGTGGGATTAGTGAAGGACTTGTCTATAGAACCTTTGGAATGATACATGAATGGGAAGCTAAATGAAATCTACTCGACAAAAATCTGGACTATTTGCAGACAGGGCCTGATAGAAAGCTTTATCTAAATCGAGGAGAAAACAAAGTATTTATTTTAATGTTAAACTTTTGATCTTAGTGTGTTTCAAAAAATAAAATGCCATTGAGTTGCATACTTACGTGCGCTTGTTTTAAAGAAACATTTCTCAATGCTCCCAAGCCCATTTCGCGACGCTATCTATGAAGGGTATAATGGTAAATCCATTGAGTACCATCATATTTATGCTTATGAAGGGGGCAAGACGGCATTCATCACGCACTTTGCTAGCTTTCAATGCTGTGACAGTTTTTGGTATGTGAGACGGTTCATAAGAGGCGTTTTTAATCCTTTCTTGTACAGTTTTTATCCACACGGCTTTTCCTGCTTGTAACATGCAATCAAATGGTTTTGAGTAATTGCAACATGCGACCGGTTTGGAATAGAGAATCTTACGATATTCGGATTTCTTATTTAATATGCGAAATGATGAATTATATTTATAATCAATCCATTATTCGACTTAGATTTAAAAATACTTTTTATTTGTCTATGATTCAACATCAGATATTTTTTTGCCAAATTGTTTGCTCAATTAATGACTTTCAAAGCAAAGTTTTGTGTGAACACTTTAAAGAAAGATCTCTCATCTTTTTTGCTTTAGGGAGAGTTTTAATATAGATTTCAGTATTTGTCATACCAGTTGCCTGTCTTGAGGCGTTTTTTACAGTTTCGTTTATAAATTCGTTTATAAAAGAGTATGAAATAGATAGCCTAAAAATAAGACTGAAACTCTGAAAAAGACTTTCTATGAGGTTGAGATAAGCAAAAAATGGTAAATATTTAAAAACAATAAATACCTAAAGTAAAAACAAAGAGCAGGTAAGTTGCATATGATCTTGTTTCAATCCGTGGATTATTGGAAGAATTGTTTATGTGCGATACAAGTTTATTTGTAATATAAACATTCTTTTTATGAAAAAAAACAAATATATAACTTTCACATTTTGTCATGCTAAGGATGAAGGTAAAAACGTTATTTGTATAAATTTAAATAGAACGATTGTATTTGACTGTTCTTGATATTGAAAACATTCATAAGTGACCTTTTTAGTTTTTTAACGGTTTCACATACTTGCTCGTTTGTAATGTATAGAGGGACGATTTTTGTTGCTTGAATATACAATGGTTTAAGATGAAAGCATTTAAATTTAATATAAAAGGATAATCTTGTCATTAGACAAGAGCACATGCTTTTCACGGTGATAACGCAGATATTTTTGAAAAATTTATAAAGAAGAGCAAATATAACGAGAGACAATCATTTGTGTATTGGCATAGTTCAATTCTTATTTATTAAGAGATCAAGCAATTCAGGATGCTTTCATTGGCTTTTTATTTTTTTATGAGTGTATCATTTTTGCTACAGATATCTGAAGTTTGGGCTCTATATGAAATGATGTGTTCAAATAAATATTCAGCTATGGAGAGAAAATATGAATATGAAATGGTTAATAACAGCTTCTGCTTTCGCTTTTGTTTCAGTTTCAGCGGCGCAAGCAGCAGATGTTATTGTTCCCCCAAGTCCAACACCTGTTGCTCCCGTTATTGTTGCTCCAACTTTTTCTTGGACAGGTTTCTACCTTGGTGGGCAACTTGGTGGTTTTTCGGGTAAAACGAAAATGGATATTCTTGCTAAAGGGCAAAAGATTCCGGTAGATGACGATTATTTGCCTAAACTATCTGGTTTCATGGGTGGTCTTTACGCAGGTTCCAATATTGATCTCGGCAATGGCCTTATTCTAGGTGTTGATACAGATATCATGTGGTCTAATAAAGATGACACGAAGACAGGAAACACATATGTTATTCTTCCAAATCACATAAATTATATTAAGAAGATATTAACAGAATCTGGAATTAGTATTGGTAAAGATGCGCTTGAAGCTGGTGCTAAACGGACCCACAGTTTCACTTTTAAAGAAAAGTGGGTTGGTGCGACACGTGTACGTATTGGTTTTGCAGCTGAACGCATTATGCCTTATGTTGCTGGTGGTATCGCTTATACACAGCTTCAAGATAGTGCATCGATTTCAATAACAGGCAAAGATTCAGATAAAGTAATAGCTTCTGGCACCTTGTCTGATGAAACAAAGACCCTTGTTGGTTACACCCTTGGTGCTGGTGTTGATTTAGCAATGACCAATAACGTTATTGTTCGTGCGGAATATCGTTACTCTGATTTTGGTAAAAAGAAATTCTCAAATGATAAATATGAGACATCTTACAAAACCAATGATTTCCGTGTTGGTGTTGCTTACAAATTTTAACAGATGGTAAGTTAAATAACAGAGGCGCTGTCTTTGACAGCGCCTCTGTTATTCTCTGTTGCTATATTATCACACAATACATAATTTATTGTGGATGTGAAAAGATATTATTCAGATTTTCTTAAAAAAATCATAAACAATAATTACATTTAAAAATCAATAAGTTATTTATATATATTTTTTAGGTTTTTCGTGCAAAACAAAGCTATGAAGCGATTTTGTCTTGGGTATGTTCTCCATTTTCTGTGACTGTATCATTTTTACTACAGATTTTCTTTCTGTAATCTTGTAGCACTGTGCTCATAAATAAATTAGGAGCAAAGTTTATGAATATAAAATCTTTAGTAACAACTTCTGTTATCGCTATGGCAGCAGCTTCTGCAGCGCAAGCTGCTGATGTTATCATCCCTCGTGAAACAGCCCCAGCAGTCATCTCAGCAGCCCCTTCATTTTCTTGGACAGGCTTTTATATCGGTGGTCAAGTTGGTAACTTTTCAGGTAAAGTTGATGTAGTTGATTCAGAAACAAAAAAGAAAATTACAGATAAAGACTGGTCACCTAAGCCTTCCGGTTTCATGGGTGGTATCTATGTAGGTTCCAACGTGGATCTTGGTAATGGCCTCATTCTAGGTGTTGAAACTGATGCAGTTTGGGCAGACCGCGAAGATTCAAAAACGCATTCAGAAGTTATTGGGGATGCAAAGCTTCAAGCTTTCAAAGATAAGCTTACAGCTGCTGAAGCTACAGTTGCTCCAGAAAAAACTATTGCTGGTATCGCGGCGACTGACAAACGTGTGACTAGCGCCTCTATAAAAGAAAAATGGTCTGGTGCAACACGCGTTCGTATCGGTTTTGCAGCCGTTGATCGCATTTTGCCTTATTTCGCCGGTGGTATTGCTTATACGCAGCTGCAAGTGGTTAATTCTCTTAAGGCGGAAGAAGCTGGTGGTGCCGAAATTGCTTCTGCTAAAGTGTTTGATGAAACGAAAACGATGGTTGGTTTCACTGTAGGTGGTGGTGTTGACTTTGCAATGACAGACAATGTTCTATTGCGTGCAGAATACCGTTACTCAGACTTTGGTAAAAAAGCATTTGTAAAGGATGGGGATAAAATAGCTTACAAAACCAATGATTTCCGTGTAGGTGTAGCTTACAAATTCTAATTTCGTAAACAACGAAATAAACTTCCAAGAGGCTCTGTCAAAGACAGAGCCTCTGTTATTTTTCTATTGTTATATTATTACTCACTCCATATTTATTGGAGATATAAAAAGATTTTTATAAACGACATGCAATGATTACATTCAAAATCGATAAGTTAACTTACGAATTCTCGTACGGAGTGAAGTTAATAGCGTTGTAAAGTCATGCAGCGATTTTGTTTTGAGCGCATCCTCCATTTTCTATGACTATATTATTTTTTACTACAGTTTTTCTTTATGTAATCTTGTAGCATTATCCTCTAAATAAATGAGGAGCAAAGTTTACGAATATAAAATCTTTAGTCACAATTTCTATTATCGCTATGGCAGCAGCTTCTGCAGCACAAGCTGCTGATATTATCGTTCCTCGTAAAACAGCCCCAGCAGTTGTTATAACAGCCCCTTCATTTTCTTGGACAGATTTTTATCTCGGTGGTCAAGTTGGCAACTTTTCAAGTCAAAGTTGATGTATTTGATTTAGAGACAAAAGAAAAAACTTTAGATAAAGATGGACTACCTAAGCTTTGAGGTTTCATAGGTGGTATTTATTTAGGTTCCAACATAGATCTTGGAAATGTCCTCAATTCTAGGTGTTGAAACCGATGCAGTCTGGATAGACCGAGGAGAGACGAAGACGGTCTCAAAGATTCTTGCGATTGATGAATTTGATGATTTTAATGATGAATTTGAAGATGATGGTGTTGCATTGGTGGTGTTACATTGGATTAAAATGAAAAGTTTCAAAAGGGTGACACAGCAGTGTGTCGCATTGGTTTTAAAGCAAAAAGGTCTGGTGCAACACGGGTTCGTGTTGGTTTTTCCGTCGTTGACTGCGTTATGCCTTATGTTGCCGATGGTATTGCCTATGCGCAAATACAAGGTGTCGATAAAGTTTCAGAAACAAAAAAGTCGGCAAAATGGTAAATCAAGTAAAGCAGTTTCTGCTACGATATTTGATAAAACAAAAACGATGGTGGGTTTCACCCTTGGTGGTGGTATAGATTTCGTTATGACAGATCATATTCTGCTTCGTGCGGAATACTGCTACTCAGACTTTGGTAAGAAGGAATTTAAAAAGGGTTACCTTAAACTAGGCGACAAAACCAATGACTTTCATGTAGGTGTAGCTTACAAGTTCTAATTTCATCAAAAGTGCGATTATGAATAAAAAGTATTAATAAAAAATTAAATTTTCAAGAGATCTTGACTTTGACAAAACTGCTGTTTTCTGGGCTTTTATTTGTATGACTGTGACATTTTTACTACAGCTTTTCTATCTATAATCTTGTAAGGTCATTTTATAGTTAATTTAGGAGCAAAATTATGAATACAAAATATTTAATAGCAACTTCTGTTGCCGCTTTAATTTCAGCTTCTGCAGCACAAGCTGCTGATGTGATGATCCCTCATGAAGTCGCACCAGCAGTTATCGCAGCAGCCCCTTCGTTTTCTTGGACGGGTTTTTATCTTGGTGGTCAAGTTGGCAACTTTTCGAGTAAAACTAAAGTAACTATTCCAGGAGCAGATAAAGAACTTTTCAAAAAAGATAACATACCTAGTCCTTCTGGTTTCATGGGTGGTATTTATGCCGGATCTAACGTAGACCTCGGAAATGGTCTCATTCTCGGTGTTGAAACCGATGCAGTTTGGGCAGATCGCGAAGAATCAAAAAAAGCCCGTGAATTGACTCTTACTGAAAAAGATGCAGAAAAATTTAATGCTGCCCTTGAAAAAGCTAAGGTTGAACTAAAAGATCAGCAACAGTTTCAAAAAGATGACAAGGTAACAGAAACGCACAGTTACAAAGAAAAATGGTCTGGTGCGACACGCGTCCGTATCGGTTTTACTGCTGTTGACCGCATTATGCCTTATGTTGCTGGTGGTATTGCCTATGCGCAGGTACAGGGCATTCAATCCGTTGCAGGAAAAGGAGAGAGAGCTAAAGTTGAGCAGAAAGCTGACGGGGATGAAAAAGTGCCAGATGCAGGGGCTAAGCAAACCATAGATTTGACTGGTGGTACTTGGGCTGATGACACGAAGACAATGCTTGGTTTCACTATTGGTGGTGGAGTTGACTTTGCAATGACAGACAACGTTCTTTTACGTGCAGAATACCGTTACTCCGATTTTGGTAAAAAGAAATTTGCAAACGATACGCGTGAATTCAATTACAAAACCAATGACTTCCGTGTAGGTGTCGCTTACAAATTCTAATTTCGTAAAAATGAAATTAGAAGCATAAAAAATACTAAGGCCTCGTTTAACGGGGCCTTTATTTTATTAGCTCTCTTATTCTATATCTCTTAATCCCCTCTATTTTTATTTTATATCATTTTGTAATATAAGACTTTAAAGAAAAAAGTTTTATATTATAGAGGGCGAATTGGTGCTCCATATGGATTTTATAGCTACTGATTACATAAAATCTTATATCATGGCTATCATTTTACGCTTAAGTGAAAAGTATTCAATTAATCCCAGAAATAGGAAGAGATCATAACTAGTGACTAACGTTATTCTGCATGTGCCAGATTAGAGCGGGCATATTGCGTATATCTGTTGGAGTAATCTTTGGGAAATACAGTCTCATTGGGGAAGAATATGAAGATGTAAAGATAAAGATAGAAACCAGTTTCCAACTTTACCATCTTCTTTTAATTTAGTTTTACGATTTTCAAAAGTATTTAGAGCAATGTCTTTTAAATAATGAAAATGAAGATGACGCATTGTCTTACGTTTTTGTTTATTGCATTCTTTTTATGGGATTACACTCCTCATGCAAAACAGAACGCCCCAAACGGAATACACTTGTTGTTGTGTATTCACACATTTGTTTTAAAGAAATATTTTTCAAAGTACATCAAGCCCACTTCATGTCAGTATTCGTGAGTGATATAAGACGGTAAAGCCTCCCAATAAAATAATATAAAATCTATAGAGCACCGCTATCTTTACACGCTTAATAAAAAGAGCAAGCTAGCATCATCATACAACTTTGCCAGCCATCAATGTTGTGGACAGATATTGGCTGTTAAAAGCGTTTATAAGAGGCATTTAAAATTCTTTTAATGTTTTTGATTAATACAATATGGAACAGGTTCTAAATGATAGAATCCTAAAGTATTAGTTTTTCATTCAACATGAAAACAATAAATTATCCTTATAAATCAAAATGATGTGTCATGATGAAGATGTTTATACAAAAAATCTAAAAGTTTTTTTGCGAGTGTTTGAATAAGTCCTTTGTTTTTCTTAATTTTAGATACAAAATACTATCGCTAAAGCACCAAAAGTAGATCATACTGATAAATAGATGAAACTTTGATGGCGCTTGGTTTTAAAAAAGGCAATATTTGATTTCACTGTTTGCGCTGGCATTGATTTTGCGATGACAGATGATAGTTTATTACATGCAGAATACTGTTATTCAGATTTCGGTAAAAAGAAATTTATAAAGAGTATTATCATTAATAGTTATGCGAAAATTTAATGAAAATGAATCGAACGTTAAGACACATAATTCTAGTGTGATTTAGTTTACAAATTCTCATTGAATGCAAAATTGAAGGTTTAAGAAGCCTTATTTTCAAAAAATTTTTATTTTTTTGTGAGTGTGTCATTTTTGCTACAGATCTTTCAAAAAAGATGCTCTATATACATTTCATTTTGGATATTTGGAGAGATTTTATGAGTACAAAACGTTTAATAACAGCGTCTATTTTTTCATTAATTTCAGCGTCTACAGCGCTAGCTGCTGATGTTATGATTCCTCATCAACCAGCACCATCGACTTCTTCTACCATTGTTGCCCCCACTTTTTCATGGACAGGTCTTTATTTAGGTGTCCAAGCTGGTGGTTTTTCGAGCAAATCTGATATGGCTCTTGTTGATCAAGAAAAGAATTTGCCACTAGATAAAGAGTTCTCTCCTAAACTTTCGGGTTTTGTAGGTGGTTTTTATGCAGGTTCTAATATTGATCTCGGTGATAACTTTATTTTTGGTGTCGACACGGATTTAATGATATCTGGTAAAAAACACACAAAGACAATTACCATAGGTGCGGCTGATAATACTACAGTAGAAAATGCAGTCGTAAGATCCCGCAGGTCCGCACCACAAACGCTTCCAACTTCACAATCAGTAACATCAACAGGAACACAAACACAAAAAACCACCTCAGAAGCACCCGCAGGTGCAGGAGCTACAACAGAAGGAACTCCAGCAGCAGGATCTGCGCCAGGAAAATCTCCTACACAGAAAGCCGATCAAGCACCAGCTAAGCCAGCAAGTTCAGGTCAACAACCACAAGCAGGAGCAGGACAACCAAATCAACCAGTAGCAACTGGAAATTCTGGCAAGACTAATTCAACATCACCATCAAAAACGCTCTCAGCCTCACAAGCAGGAACAGGAGCACAAACACAAAAAACCGCTTCAGGAGTATCTGCAGGTGCAGGAACTACAACAGGAGGAACTCCAGCAGCAGGATCCGCGTCAGAAAAATCTGCTGTAACGCAATCCAGTTCAGCACCAGCTAAACCAGTAAGTGCAGCTCAACCATCACAAGTAGGAGCAGCACAATCAAATCAAGCAGCAGCAGAAAGAACAGTACCGAGTAGACCCCTTGTACTGGCAAGATCAGGGTCATCTAGATCAGAGACAAACACTTCCAATGGAATAAGCGGAGCCCAGCATGGAGGTTATCATAGTCCTTCCCATGGTAGCGGAAATGCTAATCCGCATGGTGCTAATTCACATGCTTCTCGTTCTCATGGTGGACAGAATATGGCTGGATACGGTGCACAGAGTACACAAGCGGTGGATAAGAACAATTCCAGTGTATATGGTATAGAACAAATGAAAAAGCTGGCTTCTGAACTTGGTCTTGATCAAGAGGATGAAGTTGAAACTTTAAATCATACTTTCAAACAGAATTGGGGTGGTGCTACACGGGTACGTATTGGTTTTGCGGCTGATCGCTTTATGCCTTATCTTGCTGGTGGTATTGCTTATGGGCAGTTCCAAGACACTGTATCAATATCCGTTAAGGATGAGGATGGAAGAGTCGTTTCTTCTAAGAACTTAGCTGATGAAACAAAAACCATGATTGGTTACACACTTGGTGGTGGCGTTGATTTCTCGCTTCTGGATAATGTGATTGTACGTGCCGAATATCGTTACTCTGATTTTGGTAAAAAGAAATTTGCAAAGGAAAAACTTGAAGTTAATTACAAAACCAATGATTTCCGTGTTGGTGTAGCTTATAAATTCTAATCTTTTAAAGAGTAAATTTCTAAAAGGCTCCACTGTCAGTGGAGCCTTTATTTTTTTAAGATCACTTTTTGGTTTCTTTTCTTGTTAATTTCATGATAAAGCCCATAGAGTGTAATGATATATTTTCCTGATCGCTGCTTAATACGAATGATAAGCTCGGCTTTCCCTATAGATAAAAACCAGAGTTGCAGGATTCAGGGAAGTTATGCAAAAATGAAATTGTAAAAGTGGACAGGGATATTTCACAATGACTGTGAAAAATGAAACAATAGATTATTCAAAAACTCTTTATCTCCCACAGACAAATTTTCCTATGCGTGCAGGGCTTCCGCAAAAAGAGCTTGAATTGATGGCGCGTTGGGAAGATATGGGGCTTTATGCGCAATTGCGCCAACAAGCAAAAGATCGTCCATTTTATATTCTTCATGATGGTCCACCTTATGCAAATGGTCATATTCATATTGGGCATGCTTTAAACAAAGTTCTAAAGGATGTGGTTGTCCGTTCATTCCAAATGCGCGGTTTTAATGCAAATTATGTACCTGGTTGGGATTGCCATGGGCTTCCAATTGAATGGAAAATTGAAGAAAAATATCGAGCACAAGGAAAAAATAAGGATGAAGTACCTCTTAACGAGTTTCGCAAAGAATGCCGTGAATTTGCACAGCATTGGGTAACTGTTCAAAGTGAAGAATTTAAACGCCTTGGTGTCGTGGGAGATTTTAACACGCCTTATACTACAATGGCGTTTCATGCAGAAGCACGCATTGCCAGTGAATTGATAAAATTTGCTATGTCAGATCAGATTTATCGTGGTTCCAAGCCGGTGATGTGGTCTGTTGTGGAGCGTACGGCTTTGGCAGAGGCTGAGATTGAGTATCATGATCATGAATCAGAGGTGATTTGGGTTAAATTTCCTGTTTTTGAAGCAAATTCTGATGATTTATATGGTGCTTATGTCGTCATTTGGACAACAACGCCGTGGACAATTCCTGCTAACCGTGCAGTGAGTTATTCTTTGCAGATTTCTTATGGTATTTACGAAGTTGAAAGTACTGAAAATGATTTTGGTCCTCAAGTTGGGGAAAAACTTCTCTTTGCTGATGCGTTAGCTATGAGTTGTGCAGAAAAAGCCAAACTTGTTTTGAAGCGTTTGCGTGTTATTTCTGCTGAAGAATTGAAAGCTCTTGTTCTTTCTCATCCACTCAAAGGTTTGGCTGGGGGGTATAACTTTAAAATTCCATTGCTTGATGGTTCGCATGTAACAGAGAGTGCTGGTACAGGTTTTGTTCATACAGCGCCAAGCCATGGGCGTGAGGACTTTGAAATTTGGAATGATTATAAGTCCTTACTGGAGCAAGCGGGGATTGATTCATCTATACCGTTTCCTGTTGATGATGCAGGGTTTTATACGAAAGATGTTCCAGGTTTGGGACCAGATCGTGAAGGAGGACCTGCACGTGTTATTGATGATAATGGAAAAATGGGTGATGCTAATAAAGAGGTCATTAACGCTTTAATTAAAGCAGATCGATTGTTTGCACGGGGGCGTTTAAAGCATTCCTATCCCCATAGTTGGCGTTCAAAAAAACCCGTTATTTTTCGCAATACACCGCAATGGTTTATTTCAATGGATAAAGATTTTGGGGATGGTTCAACTTTACGTAGTCGGGCTTTGGAAGCTGTTTCAAAAACGCGTTTTGTGCCGTCTTCTGGGCAAAACCGCCTAGCTTCGATGATAGAAGATCGTCCTGATTGGGTTCTTTCTCGTCAGCGTTCTTGGGGTGTTCCTATCTGTATTTTTGCGAATGAGGATGGTGTTATTCTAAAAGATGAAGGTGTGAACGAGCGTATTTTACGGGCTTTTGAAGCAGAAGGGGCAGATGCATGGTTTGCTGAAGGAGCACGTGAACGTTTTTTAGGCGAGCGTGCACATGAGCCTTGGATACAGGTTTATGATATTTTGGATGTTTGGTTTGATTCTGGTGCAAGCCATAGCTTTGTGTTAGAAGATCGGGCTGATTTGAAATGGCCTGCTGATGTTTATTTTGAAGGTTCAGATCAACATCGCGGATGGTTTCAGTCTTCTCTTTTGGAAAGCTGTGGTACGCGTGCTTGCTCTCCCTATAAGGCGGTGATCACACACGGTTTTACTTTGGATGAGAATGGTAAGAAAATGTCTAAATCTTTAGGCAATACGGTTGTTCCGCAAGAGATCATTAAAACATCTGGAGCTGATATTTTTCGTCTCTGGGTTATGACAACTGATTATTGGGAAGATCAGCGTTTAGGCAAAAAAATCCTTCAAACAAATGTGGATTCATATCGTAAACTACGCAATGCAATTCGTTGGATGCTTGGAACTTTAGCATATGATGATGGAGAAGAAATATCTTATGGTGCACTGCCGGATCTTGAAAAATTTATATTGCATAGGCTTTTTGAACTTGATCAGTTGATTAATCGCGCTTACGATGAATTTGACTTTAAAAAGATTATGCGTGCATTATTGGATTTTTCAATCATTGAGTTATCGGCATTTTATTTTGATATCCGCAAGGATTCTCTTTATTGTGATGCGCCTTCATCAAAAAAACGCAAATCCTCCTTGCAGGTTGTCCGTGAGATTTTTGAGCGTATGGTAACATGGCTTGCTCCAATGTTGCCTTTTACTATGGAGGAAGCTTGGTTAGAGCGTTACCCAGAAAGCCAATCGGTGCATTTAGAACAATTTCGCTCTGTACCAGAAGAATGGCAAAATCAATCTTTGTCTGAGCGTTGGAAAAAAATTCGGCAGGTCCGTAAAGTTGTTACAGGTGCTTTAGAGCTTGAACGCGTTGATAAGCGTATTGGATCCTCGTTAGAAGCCGCTCCTGTTGTTTTTATTTCCAATCCGGCTTTACGAGAAGCAATAGAAAATGTGGATATGGCGGAGATCTGTATTACCAGTGCACTCACAATTACGCAAGATACAATACCTTCCGATGCTTTTACTTTGAATGATGTTGAAGGTGTTGGTGTATATCCAGAGAAGGCATTAGGAAAAAAATGTGCTCGATCATGGCGTTATACACAAGATGTTGGGAGTGATCCTGCTTATCCGGATGTATCTGCTCGTGATGCAGCTGCTTTGCGGGAATTGCAGATTCTTGGCAAGATTTAAAATTTTAGATCAAAGGAAAGAAATGCAAGTAAATTTCTCATATTGATGAATATAGTTTTTTGTGGTACGAGGAAAATTTCGTTGTTTTATCTGCAGGGGGGGAAATTTGTGTATGGACCGTTCTCTCATAAATAACGGGAATATTAATCAGCCATATACTTAGGAAATGGAATAGGCAGTGAGAAAACGTGAAATAAAAATATTTCCAATAGGAATTTTAGGGATGTGCTTTGTTTTAACGGGATGCAGTTTATCCGCTCCTACCTATGGTACCGATAAACCAGTTTCGATACAGTTTTTTGAAGATGTTGCTAATATTACTTCATTAACACCAACAAATAACAGTAGCCAGATTGTTATGAAACCTCATCCAAAACTTGTAATACCAAGCCCTAGTTCGCGCAGATTTTTACCGATTCCACAACAAGATAGATCTGTCCATGAAATAGCAGCATCGAAGAAGCATCAAGGAATTACTTCTTTTCCTCACAAAGGATCGTCAGTTAATGGCGCTGGTTCAGAAAACCCTTCACAGTTGAATGCGAAGCAACGACAGGAATATTTACGTCGTCAGAGAGCACAAGTTGGAAGTTCAAAATACCGTCGCTATCTTACTGAACCACCTTTAATTTATCGCCAACCAGCAAAAACCGCACCTATTGGTCGATAGGGAAAAGACAAAATATTTAAAGTAAAGTATTTTTCCAATTACTTATGATACCAGGCTCTTATTCACGCAGAGTTATAATGCTGCTGAGGGGTATTATTCTCATGAAATAGCAACATAATAACAGCATCGAGAGAATCCTTACGCGTTTCCTAAAAAGAAACATTTCTCAAGCTCATTTTACAACATCGCTCATGTGAATAGTATAACGTAAAATCTATAGTGCTTCACTATCTTTATGCTTAGGAAGGAGAAAGCTGATACTATCATTTTATTTTCTAGACTCCATTAGTTGCGACAATTCTTGCATTTGAGAGCCTTCATAAGGGACATTTTTAGTCTTTTCTAAAACGTTCCTTATCTAGACGATAATCCCGTTTATGATATGCAAGGAAGAGATTTTTATTGATTCAATATAATTTGAAATGAGAGTATATCTACGATATTTTGGACTTTGTATTTTATATACAAAATAATGAATTATTCTTATGAATGAATGTATCATCTAATAGAAGCAATATGCAGCATTAAAAGAGAGAAAAAATGCTTCGAAATGGCTTTTGCTATATATATCAGAGGAATTAATAGTTTTTTTTCGAGAAATAGGATAGTTTTTAAAGAGTGAAAGTTATGGAAGAAGAATTATTTTTCCTCACGCTTTTGTACAAAAAAATCTTTAAGTAATTGAGCAGCTTCTTTTTCTTTAAAACCAGAATAAATCTCAGGTTTGTGATGACAGGTTGGTTGCTGATAAAAACGTGGGCCATTTTCTATAGCTCCCCCTTTGGGATCATTTGTTGCGTAATAGAGACGTCGTATACGTGCAAATGAAATGGCAGCAGCACACATAGCACAAGGCTCAAGTGTTACATAAAGATCGCAATCAGGAAGCCTTTCGCTTTGCAATATTTCGCAAGCCATACGGATTGCACGCATTTCTGCGTGTCCTGTAGGGTCATATGCAGATTTTATAAAGTTACCAGCGCGTGCAATGATAGCTTTTTCACGTGTAATGACAGCGCCTACGGGAACTTCATTTTTTTTTGCAGCCCATTGCGCTTCTAAAAGGGCTATTTCCATGGGCGTCAAAGTCATAATATTCTTTCTACTGAAGGTATAGAAAATCTAAAGGTTATCTCGATAAGAAATGCGATGGAATGAATAATTTATTACGCTTTTATAATGAAAGGAATACCTCTATTTTTTAAAGTGTTTAAAACAAACGTGCAAGTCAACAGATACATTATTGTCGTTAAAGGATAGAAAATGATAAATGATTATGCTACTTCCTTTTTCAGGATAAGCGGTATGGTGCATGTGAATAATTTTCTGAACATACTGGCAAAGATTGGTTTGAAACGCAAATGAATGAAAATAATGAGAGTGAACGAATTGCTAAAAGGTTAGCGCGTGCTGGTGTTGCTTCGCGTCGAGATGCAGAAATGATGATTGTTGCAGGTCGCATTTCTGTAAATGGGACGGTCGTGACAACGCCTGCTTTTAATGTTAGCCGCTCTGATGTTATTAAAGTTGATGGCAAACCTTTACCTCCTATAGAACGAACGCGTTTATGGCTTTACCATAAGCCAGCAGGACTTGTCACCACGAACCGTGATCCTGAAGGCAGACCTACGGTATTTAGTAATTTACCAAAAGGAATGCCGCGTGTTCTTTCTGTTGGAAGGCTTGACATTAACACGGAAGGGCTTTTGCTTTTAACCAATGATGGTGGCTTAGCGCGTGTATTAGAGCTTCCTGTAACAGGATGGGTTCGCAAATATCGCGTCCGTGCTCATGGAAGAGTAAAGAAGAGCGCGCTGGATAACCTTAAAAATGGTATTGCGATTAATGGCATTTTTTATGGTTCGATTGAAGCATCAATTGAACGTGAACAAGGATCTAATATATGGCTTTCTGTCGCTTTGCGTGAAGGAAAAAATCGTGAAATAAAGAATGTTTTAGGGGCATTGGGATTATCAGTTAATCGATTAATACGTGTATCTTATGGTCCATTTCATCTCTCTGATTTAGAAGAAGGAGCCGTGCAAGAGTTAAAAGGGCGGATGTTACGAGATCAGTTGGGGGAGCGTTTGATTATGCAAGCCAATGCAGATTTTGATGCTCCTATTCTTAAGCCATTTTCAAATTCTGCAGTTGTTGCAGAAAAGCAAAGCCAGAAAGATCTTTCTGTTGCAAATGATGGTTGGGTTTTCTCAAGCGAAAGGGCGATACGGCGCCGACCAAGAGATGGTTCTGTTGAATATAGTCGTGCACGATTAAGTACAAAGTCTCATGAGAATGTAAAAAAGGAGAAAAGTGAGGAAGGAAAAGTAGAGCGTTTTCTACCGCGTTCTCGCCGTGCTAATGTTTGGATGGCTCCTGGTGCACGTCCGCAGAGTACACGTAGAAAGCCTCCCTATAGTGAGGAGAAATCGCATGATCATAAGAGCGATTTGGATGGTAGAAGATCCTTTCATCGAGGCAAGGAAAAACTAAAAGAAACTCCGTCACACAAAGAGAAGAGGGGAGGTTTTGTTCAAAAACGTGGCAAAACATCTTATGACGAGACGCATCCCTTTGGTAAGAAAGATCGCTTTTTTAAGGATAAAGAGAAAATGATAAAAAGTGGCCATGATGAGCATTCTTTTGAGAGAAAGAAAAAGGTAAAATCGTTTGGTGGTGCTATGAAAAAATCTAAACCACATAGGGATGGTGCAAAAACTTCAAAGCGATTTGGAGGTTCACGTGCGGATCATAGGCGGTAAATTTGCTGGGCGTGTTTTGTTTTCGCCTGTTAATCAGTCGATTCGCCCAACGAGTGATCGTACACGTGAAAGCCTTTTTAATATTCTTTCTAGCCGTGAAGAACAATTTTGGACCAATAAACGCATTCTTGATCTTTTTGCTGGTACTGGTGCTTTAGGCATCGAAGCACTTTCACGTGGAGCAAAGGCGGCTGTTTTTGTTGAGAACTCGGTTGAGGGGCGTGGGTTGCTTCAAAAAAATATAGAAGCCTTTGAATTACAGTCGATAGGACGGATTTTGCGTCGTGATGCGACCAAACTTGGCAATATTGGCACAATGCTCCCATTTGATGTTATCTGCGCTGATCCTCCTTATAGCCGTTGTTTAGGTGAACGTGCTTTCGTAGAAGCTTTGCGAGGGGGGTGGGCAAAAACTGATACACTCTTCATACTTGAAGAAAAGAAAGATACAATGATTCATTTACCTGACGTCTTTTATCTAGACGATGAGCGTTTTTATGGTGAGACAGCAATACGTCTCTATAAATTACGATCGTTTACATTTTGAGAAAGTTATTGTTTTGATCTAGGATGAAAAATGCTTCTTTACAGTTTTCTTCATTTTATATGGTTTTTAAAAGGTTAAGCAGAAAGTAAACAAAAGATTCTAATTTTAAAGGAATTGATGAATTTTGATTTCATTATGTTTTTTGTCTCAATCTCTCATTTTTTGAAGTTTTTTATAGCCCCAAGAGCGAGTCTTTTACAATATACGCCCTTTAATATAGAGAGGCCATCTGTTCTTTTGTCTAGCCAAAAATTGCTTTGAGGTGTAATGCTATTGGACCTAAATTAGCAGTATGTATTGCTGCTAATTTTTGTAAGTTATATGCTGATTTGTTAATTTCAGCTACATTAAAAGTGTAACACATTGCCAAAGCTTTAGTGTATTATTAGCTTTACTACCGATGAATGTTTTTTCTCCAATAGGAATATATATTTCACGACAACAGTTATGATACTTTTTTCTAATTTCTTTCGGCTACGCATTAATCCGCAACATCTCATTAGAAGCTGAAAGCTTTCAACTATGTAGTCTGCATTTATATCCTAAATAGTGCGTAACTTTTATTTTTGTTATTGTATAAACTTAAAAAAGATATTTTTTATTTAAGGTAGACAAGAGTGTTCATTATACTGAACTTTTGTGTGTTTATTTTATTAATATCGCTTGTTGAGTTAATAATTATATATTAAGTAAATCTGACAGTATGCAGTGTGTTATCGTTATTACATTTTTAAGAATAATTTTTATATTATTCTTTAGCAATAAAACTAAATGATTTCTAAAACAGGGAAGATTATCGTGTTTAAATGGATATATAGCGAAGAAATTAACACAGAAGCGAGTGCTGAGCAGATTTGGGCTATATGGGAAGATGTGGCATCATGGCCTTGCTGGGATAGTGAACTTGAATGGGTAGAACTTTCTGGTCCTTTCAAAGAAGGCGCTATAGGACGCATGAAACCTAAAAAGGGACCTACAGTAACTTTTACACTTGATAAAGTTATAAAAAATGTTTTCTTTTCTGATTATGCTAAACTTCCTCTTACTCATATGAGTTTTGATCATGAATATATTTGTTCAAAAAAATCTGATTCTTCAAATAACAAAATTCGCCATACTGTAACCATGTCTGGTTTACTTTCTCCTTTCTTTGGAATGATTATTGGGTCAAAAATTAAGTTACACCTTCGTGATGCAATGATTGAAATGAGCAGACGTGCTCTTATTGAAAACAAAATCATCTCGTAAGGGTGTGCATTTATAAAAAAGTTAATATCTTTACAAAGGCGCAGAAATCGTAGCCTTGTTAGAATGAAATCAGTTATGAGTATATAGCAAATCGATGAGCTATGATCTGGTTTTTAGTTAGTGGTTGAAATCGAGTCAAATCATCTGAGAAAATTAATTTTGCACCAAAGATCTTATAAAAGTCATTGAATTTTATTCAATATATAAAAGCTTATAAGGTGCGCATTTTTACTGAAAATAAAGAAAGTTGTAGAAGCTTATTTCTGCTCTTGTAAATCTGTAGGTCGATATTGTCATGATATTTCCTAGTTTCTAGTATTGCGATAGTTTTTGATTTGAGAGCATTTATAAAAGGCATTTTGACTCCTTCTTAAATAGGTTTTATCAATATTACCTCTATTCATGATTTGAGAGCGAATAGTTGTGATTTCCTCAATATAAATAAGTTTAAAATGGAGAAAATTTAATGATATTTGACTCTTTTATGCAAATTACAAAATGATCAATTATGATTATAAATCAAAGTGTTTTTTGATTAAAAGATGATGACTTTCTAGAGACTACAGCTTTAAAAGGCTCTAAAGAATAAATAAGCTCACTCTTAATTTCCGTAAAATTAATTTCGTATCATTGTATATATTTAGTTTAAATGTTTAAAAAAGCGATTTTTTAAAATGTGTACAGATATCCTAGTTTCTGCAAATATTTTTGTATCTGTTAAAACAATTATGAGCGATAAACTTGTCAAAATTAATTGGAAGAATACGCTTATTGCAGATTGAATTGAAAGATAAATACAACGTTGAGCTTCATATAAAAGTTTTATTGATTATCGTTTTATGACAATATTACGCTTCTTTATTTTTTAATGGAGGGGAAAGAGGAAAGAGTATAGTTCTTAAATCAAAATCTATCCAGTATCTTAGAATTTTTGTTTCAGGAAAAAGAAGTCAGTCAAATTATGCCTGTTTAATAACAAAATAACCGATTAAGGATGACGCATGAAAAAAATGAGATGCTCTCGATTAGACGTATTAGAAACGAGAGAGAATATTATGATTATAACTTATTTCTAATAAATATAAAAAATGAGTTCTTTGTGATACCACGTCCATGAGGGTAAAGAAGTTTATGACTGCTCATTTTATTGAAACCATAATGAAAGGAAAAATTTTTATTCCGTTTATGTTTTTTTGTTTACAAGATTGCCATCTTAATATGAGAGAGTTTATAGAAGAAAAGAAGTATACACAAATATAAGGCATTTTCTTGATTTTTGCTTGGAAATTAAAGAATGCTATAGGAATGAAGGAAGTTATTTGACTATCCAGAGGACATAAGGCTTGTGACTTAAGTCGTTTTATGCTTTTCGAATTTTTGAGGTTTTGGACTTAAATTCAAGTGTTATTGCTAGGTCTTTTGTTGATTGCCAAGTTTTCGGTTAATTTGATTATCAGTACAGATTGGGTTATCTAAAATGATAAGGGGCAATGAGAAATCTTGAAACTAAAGAAATTTTACGACATATTGCGTCTTTTCATAAAGAAGCTAAAAAGGAAATTATTCGATGCATTAAAAGAAAAAATGCATGAAATGTGCGTAATTTTATGAATAAACATACAAGAGTTATATTCTGATTTATATAAATTTGTCAGAGTGCTTATCAATGTAAATAATAAAATATTTTAGGGAGTCTATAATGACTGACAAAAACCAGATTGAGAAAGCTGTTTCACTGGTTGAAGCAGCAAGGCGTTCTGGGGCAGATGCTGCCGATGCCGTTATTGTTCATGCTCATTCTACCAGTGTATCAGTTCGTTTTGGGAAAGTCGAATCAACAGAAGCAGCAGAGAGCAATGATTTTACTCTAAGGGTTTTTGTTGGAAAAAAAGTAGCAAGTGTTTCTGCTAATTTAGCGTCTTATCCGCAAGAACTTGCGGAACGTGCTGTTGCGATGGCTAAAGCTTCTCCCGATAGTTTATTTGAAGGTTTGGCAGATAAAGAGTGTTTGGTTAAGTCTCCTAAAGATCTTGATCTTTTTGATGATTTTGTGCCAAGCAGTCATTTTTTAACAGAAGATGCTTTAAAAACAGAGGCAGCAGCTCTTGATGTTAAAGGTGTAAGTAATTCTGGTGGCGCTGCAACAGCTTATGGCCGGAGTGGGTTTATTCTTGTGACCAGCGATGGTTTTTGTGGAGCCTATCGCTCCAGTTGCTTTTCACGTTCTTGTAGTGCTCTTGCAGGTGAAGGAACACAGATGGAGCGGGATTATGATTATACAACAGCCTTACATTTTTCTGATTTAGAGGCAGCAGAAACTGTTGGAAAGAATGCAGGGTTTGGTGCTGTCCGACGTTTGGGTGCAGTTCGTGCGGCGACTGGGGGCGTTGATGTTATTTTTAATCCGCGTACGGCTCGCGGGATTGCAGGGCATATCGCATCTATGGTCAATGGAGCCTCTGTGGCTCGTAAAACAAGTCTTTTACAGAATTTCCTAGGCAAGGAAGTGATGAAGCCTAATGTTAATGTAACCGATCAACCTTTGCGATTACGTGGAAATGCTTCTCATCCTTTTGATGGAGAAGGGGTAGAGGGGCAAACACTCAATATTATTGAAAATGGTATTTTAAAAAGTTGGCTTCTTTCATCATCTACAGCACGTGAATTGGGACTTAAAACAAATGGACACGGTGTGCGTTCGGCATCATTAGTGCAGCCGACAAGTACAAATTTTGCTATTGAACCGGGTTTAGTATCGCCTTGCGATATGATAAAAGATTTGCGAAATGGATTTTATGTGACCGAATTATTCGGTCATGGCATTGATTTTATTACTGGTCAGTATAGTCGTGGGGCTTCCGGTTTTTGGATTGAAAATGGTGAAATTGCTTATCCGGTGAGTGAAGTAACGCTAGGTTCTGATTTGCTTCATATGTTAGCACATTTAACACCTGCCAATGATATTGATCGGCGTTATGGTACAGCGGCTCCAACATTGTTAATTGAAGGGATGACACTTGCAGGAAAATAACACGCATCATTCTTCTGATTTAAATCTTTTGCGGGATGTTTGTCGAGAGGCAGGAGATTTAGCAATGCGATATTTTGGATGCACGTTGGATGTTTGGATTAAAGAGGGTAATTCACCGGTCAGTGAGGCAGATTTTGCTGTTGATCATTTTTTGAAAGAGAAGCTTCTTGGAGCGCGTCCAAATTATGGATGGATTTCAGAAGAGACAAAAGATGATCGAGAGCAACAAGATTATAAACGCTTCTTTGTGGTTGATCCTATTGATGGAACACGAGGTTTTCTTTCTGGCAGTCCTTATTGGTGTATTTCGGTTGCCATTATTGAGAATGGGCGTCCTATTGTGGGCGTTCTACAATGTCCGGCTCAAGGAGATATTTATGCAGCTGTAATGGGTCGAGGGGCAACATTAAATGGGATAAAACTTCCTCGTTTAGCCTCGGGAGGACATCGAAAATATAAAATTTCACTTGATAAATCGCTCGCACAAAAATTACCAGATGATTTTCTCAATCGAGTCAGTCTTTACCATTATCTTCCTTCTCTTGCTTATCGTATTGTTCTTGTTGCTCAAGATGAAATTGATATCGTATTAGTTCGTCCGAATTGTCATGAATGGGATATTGCCGCTGCTGATCTTATTTTGCAGGAGTGTGGAGGGTGTTTTTTATCGCTCGATGCCCCTTTACTATCTTATGGAATTGAGCCTTACCAATATGGACTTTTAATTGCTGGTAAAAATAATTGCTGTCAAGATATGATAGATGTTGTTCGTCAAACAAAGTTAGTTTAATCACGTAAAAGCGCGCTAAAATAATCTAAATGATATGGAGGCACATATGACTGAAATCAACGAAAAAAAACAATATTTACATCTTGTATTTGGTGGGGAATTAAAAAACCTTAACAGTAACCAATTTAAGAATCCTGATGATTTAGATGTGGTTGGTATTTTCTCAGATTATCAATCCGCTCAAGAAGCGTGGCAGGCAAAAGCACAAAGCAGTGTAGATAATGCATTACAACGTTATTACATTGTAGATTTGCATCAGTTTCTTGATGCTGAGTTAGGCGATGCAGAATAAAGCTTGAATATCTGGTCATTATAGCCTGTAGATTGCTTCACGCTTTTGTTTAGCCGTCCTTTTCATAGGTACGTTTTTTGGGTAAAATAGAACGACGTAAAAAAGAATATGCTTGTTGTTTAAAATTCATATGTTTTCTTAAGGAAACATCTCTCAAGGCACCCAAGCACATTTCATAATGGTGTCCGTTCAGGGTATAAAATCCATTGTTGCATCACCATCTTTACACTTAATAGAAATGCAAGACAGTTCTATTAACCTATTTACAACAGCAATATTATCATGACAGCTATCACTCGAAGTTTATGATTATATTGTGAATAGTCACTCTGCTTTTGAATGGGGTATGAGACATTAATACGTTAAGATTAATAAAAAGAGTAGCATTATTAATGATATTAATTACTACTCCGTTGAGATTATTAGCACTCCCTACTTATCCATTGGAATTTTTCCAACAAATTATAATTATAAGCTTAGAAACCATGAAAGTCGCTAGAAACTTATCAAAATTAGAAATTTAGATAAACTGAATAGATTGATGAAGTTAACTTACCTCATAAGGGTTTCTTGAGTACTCGTTTAACACTACAATCTATAAATTAATCATTTTGTGTTGATTATATACAATATTAAAAGGAATAATATACCATGCGATCTCCTGGAAAGAGAGGATTTAAAATTTTGAAAACTCTTATTTAAATTGCTTTAAGATTTTTAAGAAATTTTTTATTAAACAAGATTGGATTTTTTTGGGTTATCTTTAAGAGATTATATCACAATTTAAAATGAGAACTTTATACCGTTCAAAAGTTTTTTTAAGATTAGTTTTACATATTCATTTTATTGAAATGAAATCATAGAGATTGGGCTTTCTTTTAAACATATTTTATTTGTTGTATTTATATAGGTTATAATATTTATATGGATTATTTTTTGAAAAATTGATAATACATAATATATGTAAAAATAAGTTTTTTCTCTAAAATACCAACGTGCAAAATTCAAAGTTTTACTAAAATCATAAGAAGTATTTATTCAGTGAGCTGAAAAAAATTGATACAATCTATGTTATAGGTTGTATGATATTTATCATTTATATTTTCAAAATTATAATCGACTGAAATGTGGCTTTGTTATTTTTTAAGTAAGATTTTTTATAGGGTGCAGAATGAAGTGATAAAATCGATATAAGTGACAAAATTTCATTAAAAGAGATTTAAATAATGTGTATATGCTATCTTTATAGGAAAATTAAAAAAAATATGGCGATAAAATTACGTTTTTTGTCCTTTATGTGTTGAATTTTCTCATGGGTGAAGCGTTTTTTGTTCAAGATATGGATGATATTAAAAAAATATGGATGTAACCAATAGTGTTGATGAATTTTTTAACAAAATAAGCATATAGATATCTTAAAGTAGCTGGATGAGGTGATTTAAATGGTAGAATTAAAGGCACATACGGCTCTTTTAAGCTATCGGATGATTGGTTTTTGCTTATGTCCTGTTATTCCTTTTTATTTGTTCTTTCGTGCTATTCGTGGAAAAGAAGAGTGGTGTCGCAAAAAAGAGCGTTTAGGTAAAAGTTCTCATGTACGCCCCCAAGGTTCGTTAGTTTGGTTGCATGCAGCAAGTGTTGGAGAAACACTTGCACTTGTCCCACTTGTAAATTATATTTTATCATTGAAAATCAATGTGTTAATGACAACTGGGACTGTAACATCTTCTACTCTTGTGAAAAAACATTTTGGTAATAGGTTGATTCATCAATATGCTCCTTTGGATTTAGATTTTGCAGTGCGCCGTTTTATTAGTCATTGGAAGCCTGATCTCGCTTTGATTTGTGAATCAGAAATTTGGCCTCTTCGTATTAAAGAACTTGCAAAAATGCGTATTCCGCAGATTTTGGTTAATGCCCATATGTCTGAACATTCTTTTAAAGCTTGGCAAAAACGACGCTTTCTTGCCAAACATATTTTTAAGGATATTGATTTGGCGATTGGTCAAAACGAAAGAGATGTAGCTTATTACCATACACTTGGCGTAAAATCTGTTACGTTTTCTGGTAATCTCAAGGCTGATGTTTTTCTGGTTGAAAATCAAGCATTGCTTGCACGTTATCGTAATGCTATCGGCAATCGCCCAGTTTGGGCAGCTGTTTCAACGCATGAAGGGGAAGAGGAGATTGCTTTTGAGGTCCATAAGATTGTTAAAAATTATTTACCAGATTTATTAACAATTATTGTGCCTCGTCATCCTGAACGTTCAGAAGATCTTATCAGAAAATGCGACAATAAGGGATTACGTTTTATTCGTAGGAGTAGAGATGCTGTTCCAAACATGAATACCGATATTTTATGGGGAGATACAATTGGAGAAATGGGGCTTTTCCTTCGCTTATCGAAAGTTTCTTTCGTTGGTAAGTCGTTATGTGGAAATGGTGGACACAATCCATTGGAATTGGCTTTGCTTGGTTCCGCTATTTTGACAGGACCCCATGTTTCAAATTTTCAAGAGATGTTCGAAAAATTTTTAACGCATGATGCAGCATATATGGTTCAAGATACAAAACAGCTTGCTATTCAGGTGTATAAGCTTTTAACAAATGAAACATTGCGACAAGAAATGGTTGATAAGGCTCATGAAGTGGCGACAGATATGGCAGGTGCACTTGAGCGCACATTAAAGATTTTAGATCCATTTTTACAACCCCTTGTAATACAAACAGGTTTACGTCAGCGTCAGGGTAGATATGCATATTAGCGCCCCCCATTTTTGGTGGAAAAATAAAAGCTTTTTGCGTTTTGTATTAGCTCCAGTTTCATGGGGGTATGGTTATTTTTCAAGTTGTTTTATGGCAAGACAGCCCCCCGTGATTGACCTGCCAGTTTTGTGTATTGGAAATTTTACATGTGGCGGTGCGGGTAAAACGCCGGTTGTTATTGCTTTTACCAAAGTGGCTAAAGAACTTGGTTTCGTACCTGGTGTTGTATCACGTGGTTATGGTGGATCAGTTAAAGGGGTACATCTTGTAAATGAGAAATATGATACTCCACACAATGTTGGAGATGAAGCACTTTTACTTGCACGGCATGCTTTTGTAGCTGTATCACCTAATCGTTATGCAGCGGCACAAAGGCTTAAGCAAGAGGGATGTAATCTTATTTTAATGGATGATGGATTTCAAAGTCGCCGTCTTTATATGGATTATACGTTACTCGTTGTTGATGCGATGCGCGGTTTCGGTAATGGAGCTGTCTTTCCAGCAGGACCTTTGCGTGTACCATTAAAAACGCAGTTTTCTTTTATGGATAGTGTTTTATTGATTGGTCACTCCGATGCGCCTGATAATGTTGCTTTTCTTATTTCTCGTACTGGAAAGCCTTTATATCGTGCTCATCTTAAAGCCAGTGCCTCTGATGAGGTTTCAGGAAAATCATTTTTGGCATTTGCCGGTATTGGCAATCCAGATAAATTTTTTAAATCTATTAAAGAATTGTCTGGTTATGTGGTGCAAACTTACATGTATCCAGACCACTATTTTTTCACAGATGAAAATTTAAAAAGCCTTATACAAAAGGCTAAAATGCACAATTTATGGCTAGCAACAACAGCTAAAGATTATATCCGTATACAGACAATTCACACGCAAAAAGATTTGAAAAATCTTATTGTCTTTGATGTGAATGTTGATTTTGTTCAGAAAGATTTCTGTCGTATAGTCCTTGAGGAGGTCATGACCCGCTTTAGAAAACGTTCCCTTGAGTTTTCTTATCTAAAAGGTAAAGGCTAAATTTATAGCTTTCGAGGGTTTATTTTTCTTTTGTTTTTAACAATTGCTTGAGATATGGGTTGCACTCAAGTTCGCGCTGATAGGAGATTTCACAACTAGCATATGCTTCTTGACGGTGATGATTCCAATATTTCAAATCATCTATAGGGATTTTTTGTCCGCTGACAGCACAAATGGTATAGGAACCATATTCTATAATGTCATATCCATTATTAGAATAATGAATTTTTGCTTCGCGTTCACTATCGGAAAACATTATAACTCCTTTTTACTGATACAAGAGATTTAAGAAAAGTGCCATAAGATATATTATAAAGTCGAGAGTTAATTTAAAAATATTTTTCTTGTCAAAACTGGTTAAGAGTTTATTTTCTGCCAAAAAGCCGTTCTATATCTGCCAATTTAAGTTCAATATAAGTAGGGCGTCCATGATTACATGTACTTGTATTGGGTATTGCCTCCATTTGTCGCAACAGTGTGTTCATTTCTTCGGGGCGTAAAAGGCGCCCTGACCGTATTGAACCGTGACAAGCCATCGTAGCTGCAACATAATCAAGCATTGCTTTTAAATTGTTTGTTGTATCATACTCAGCGGCTTCATCTGCGAGATCTTTAATAAGGGCTTGGACGTTGATCTCTCCTAACATGGAAGGTGTTTCACGCACAACAATTGCTCCTGGTCCAAATGGTTCTATTCCTAATCCAAATTTTTGCAAAGCATCTTTATGGGTTAAAAGGCATGTTGCATCCTCTTCAGAGAGTTCTACAATTTCAGGAATAAGTAATAACTGTGAAGGAAGCGGTTTGGAATAAAGTGCATTTTTGAGTGCTTCATAAACCAATCGTTCGTGAGCTGCATGCTGATCGACAATGATCAAACTATCTTGTGTTTGGGCAATAATATAGTTTTTATGGATTTGTGCTCTGGCCGCTCCTAATGGATAAGATAACTCTTCTGATGAAGATGTAGTGTTTGGAATGTATGCATCCCCACTTGGTATATTTAAGCCCTCCATAATAGGAGTAGCATCTTCTTTTAAACCAGAAGAACTAGTAATATCCAATGGTTTGTGAACCATTGAAGCGGTGGCAAAATGATGAGGCTGTGGGCTATAAGAAGAGGACTGGTGCGTATTCTTAAAATTGCCTAACGGTTGTTGTGCCAATGGTTTTTGTATTTGAAATGCAGCTAGCGTTGCTTCAGAACGGGTTGAAGTAGGACGAATACCGGATTGCTGTAATGCTTCACGAATAGCTCCAACGATCAAACCACGAATTAATCCTGGATCACGGAATCGTACATCAGCTTTGGCTGGATGTACATTAACATCTACCTCAGCAGGTGGGAGATCAATAAAAAGAATAGCGACAGGATAACGATCTCGTGTCATGACGTCAGCATAAGCGCCTCGGATAGCGCCCCATAGAAATTTATCACGCAGGGGACGCCCATTAACATAAGCAAATTGATGAAGGCTGTTATTTCGGTTGAAAGATGGCAAACAGGCAAAACCCGTTAAGCGCACTGCTTCGCGTTCAGCATTCAGTGCAATGCTATTAGGGGCGAATTCTTTTCCCATAATTTGCGTAATACGTTGTAATTGACCTTGAATATTATTTTCTGTAGCGGACAGTTCCATAGATGTTCTGTCTAGTCCTGAAAGAGAAAAGCGGATATGTGGAAATGCGATAGCAATTCGCTTAATCATATCGCTAATAGCATTTGTTTCAGCCCGATCAGTTTTCATAAATTTTAATCGTGCCGGCGTGACAAAGAAAAGATCACGAACTTCAACAATTGTTCCAAGGTTTGCAGCAGCTGGTTTGGGTCCTACAATTTTTCCTGCAGTAACGGAAATTTCAGCAGCGCTCTCAGCATCTTTTGTTCGTGAAATGAGTTTAAGTTTAGCAACAGAACCAATAGAGGGGAGGGCTTCTCCTCTAAACCCAAGGAAGCAGATATTGTGTACGTCATTGGTAATCTTTGAGGTACAATGGCGAGAAACTGCTAAAGTTAACTGATCTGCAGGAATTCCATAACCATTATCACTCACCTTTATAAAATTTTTTCCACCATTTGCTGTAATAATTTCGATGCGTGTTGCACCAGCATCAATAGCGTTTTCAACAAGTTCTTTAACAACATTTGCTGGTCGTTCAATAACTTCACCAGCGGCGATTTGATTAATAATATTTTCGCTAAGATGGCGTATAATCATAATAAATTCTAACAGGAATCTTAAGGCTTCTATAGAAAATTATGATAACATCATTTGCGCGACATTCAAGAATAAGAGAGTATGGAAGGTATTATTTTTACAATAACTCCTATTTTACTTTTAGAGAGAAGAAAAGAGTTCTTCATCATTCGAAGTATTTTATTTTATGTTAACAAATCGGTTGGAAAAAACAGAAAAAATAGTTTTTATCACCTTAAAATAGCTTGCACCAATTTATCATCTAGGTCAAAAAAGAAACAATGTAAAAAGGGAAGGCAATATATATGGCGCGTATAAGCGGTATTTTAGCAGATAGTGATATACAAGCTTTGATTGAGAATAACTTTCTCAAGGCTCAGTATCCATTTGATAGATTTCAAATACAACCAGCAAGCCTTGATCTTCGTTTAGGGGAGAAAGCTTATCGTATACGTGCTTCTTTTATGCCGGGCCCTAATACAAAAGTTTTGGATAAGCTTGAACGGTTAAAGTTGCATGAGTTTGATTTACGAGACGGAGCCGTTTTGGAAACGGGGTGTGTTTATATTGTTCCTCTTTTGGAAAGTTTAGCTTTACCAGAATTTTTATCTGGTGTTGCCAATCCCAAAAGTTCTACAGGCCGATTAGATATTTTTACGCGTGTCATTACGGATAATGCTCAGGAGTTTGATAAAATTTGTGCTGGTTATCATGGTCCACTTTATTTGGAAATTAGTCCACGCACATTTCCAATTTTGGTGCATAAAGGCTCGTATTTATCACAGCTTCGGTTTAGAAAAGGGCAAAGTTATTTAAATGAAATTGAGTTGCATACTTTGCAAAAGCAAGAAACACTGATATCGGAGGATCTTCCTAATATTAGCGTTGGTGGTATTGGTCTTTCCATTAATTTAAAGGGAGACGAAAACGGGCTTATAGGTTATCGTGGTAAACATCATACAAGTGTTATTGATATTGATAAACGTGCTGTTGCCCACGTTTTAGATTTTTGGGAACCTCTTTTTGATCGTGGTCAAAGGGAGTTGGTTCTTGATCCTGATGAGTTTTACATTTTAGTTTCACGAGAGTCTGTTCATGTGCCTCCGCTTTATGCAGCAGAAATGACTCCTTTTGATCCTTTAGTTGGTGAGTTTAGGGTGCATTATGCAGGCTTTTTTGATCCAGGATTTGGGCATATGGAAGCGGGTGGAAAAGGAGCAAGAGCGGTTTTAGAAGTGCGGAGCCATGAAGTTCCTTTTATCTTAGAGCATGGTCAAATGATTGGCCGTTTGGTCTATGAGCATATGCTTAATCGACCATCAACCCTTTATGGACATGATGTTGGATCACATTATCAAGCACAGGGTTTAAAGTTGTCTAAGCATTTTAAATGAGTTGGAAACTACGAATTTTGATAACATGTATGCAGAAAGTGTATTTTGGATAAAAGAAAAATTTATTCTTCGCAAAACCGGCGCTATTCATTCTATTTTTAGTTTCCAAAGTTATCGCATCCCTTGCATTTGAGAGGATATGAGAGGCATTTTTACTTCTTTTTTTCAAGAGGTTATATTTATACGAACTTCGTTTATGATGTGCAAAAGAATAGTTTTGATTATTTCATCATGAAAAAATCTAAAATGAACGAATTTTACTATATTTAATATGTTATTCGTACTTATTATTATAATAAATCAATAAGTTACTAAAATTCAATATAACAGTAGCGTATTTGCTTTTAAAGTAAACATGCGAGCTTGAATGCTACTATTGACTCCATTTTTCTAGAGCTTAAATGACCAGTATGTTTTATTTCGTATAAAAATTATCTTTAAGAGCCAATAAATAAGTTTTGCATTACAGTTTAGTAACAATTTTTTAATAAACATTGTTCTAATTTTAGTAACGCATTTATAGCCTCAAGATATAATATTGCTAGAAAATTATTCAATTCAATATGGAGAGCTTCTATTAGTATGAACATTAAAAATTTTTTATGCTTTATGTGAATTAGGCACTCTATATTTTTATAAACTTTCATGAGTAAGTAACAGGTCTCAATTTTGAGTATTGATATAAGAAGATTTCTGGATGTATGCGACAACTTTATTTCCAGTATTAATAAAGGATTTTTCAACTTTTAGGGGAGATTATGGTTTATAGTTAATGACTATAGGATCTATATTTTTATAACCAATAATGTAAGGATCTTTTGAGGGAAAAACAACTTTAAATTATAACTAATTAAGCTGCGGAGCAATCGCTTTCGAAGAGGTATTCGTTTAAAGAAAGTATAACATTTCAATTGCACATGAACAATATATGAGTGAGTACATTATTAATGATACCCCATACTGTGAGATTTTAAATTTGGATAGGAGAAATAAAGACATTGTTTTTATCAATTAGTTTTTTTAGAAAGTTGCAATCTCTGTTAGTTCTATCTATTCAATAGAGCGTTTTAGGAGAATATCGAATAGGCAGGTACACGGATTCGCTTTTATGCGTTTTAGGATGTCTTCTCTTTTCATTTAGGAAAAATGGTGCCATCAATGATTATTTCTTCAACACTTGATTATCGTAAGGCAGCAAAGCGTCGTCTTCCTCCCTTTCTTTTTCACTATATTGATGGTGGGGCTTATGCTGAAGAAACGATGCGACGTAACTGTACAGATCTTCAAGTTCTTGCACTGCGTCAAAGGATTCTAAGGCAAGTTGGTGAAGTTGATCTTTCAATCAAGCTTTTTGATCAGACACTTGATTTACCGATTGTACTTGCACCTGTTGGGCTAACGGGCATGTATGCACGTCGTGGAGAGGTCAAAGCAGCGCGTGCCGCAGCGGCAAAAGGGATTCCTTTTACTCTATCCTCTGTTTCAGTTTGTCCCATTTCGGAAGTGCAAGAAGCGGTTGGAGGTGCATTTTGGTTTCAACTTTATGTTCTCAAAGATCGCGGTTTCATGCGTGATGCACTAGAACGGGCTTGGTTAGCTGGTGTACGCACGTTGGTTTTTACAGTTGATATGCCAGTTCCTGGTGCACGTTATCGTGATGCGCATTCGGGGATGTCTGGCCCTTATGCTGGATTACGTCGTTTTTTACAAGCGTTTACTCATCCATATTGGGCTTGGAACGTTGGTATTATGGGGCGCCCCCATGACCTTGGAAATGTCTCCACTTATTTCAAAAAGAAAATTGCATTGGATGATTACGTTGGTTGGCTTGGTGCAAATTTTGATCCATCAATTGGTTGGCATGATCTACAATGGATTCGCGATTTTTGGAAAGGAAAAATGATTTTGAAAGGTATTCTTGATCCAGAAGATGCACGAGAAGCAGTAAAATTTGGTGCGGATGGTATTGTTGTTTCTAATCACGGCGGACGTCAGCTTGATGGTGTATTGTCAACAACACGAGTGTTGCCTGCAATTGCGAATGCTGTAAAGGATCATTTGACTATTTTAGCGGATTCAGGTGTTCGTTCTGGTCTTGATGTTGTACGCATGATAGCACAAGGTGCGGATGCTGTTATGATTGGCCGTGCTTTTGTTTATGCGCTTGCAGCAGCAGGTAAGAAAGGTGTTATGCATCTCCTTGATCTTTTTTCCAATGAAATGCGGGTAGCTATGACGCTGACCGGTACTCAGACAATCAAAGATATTACACGCAAGAGTTTAGTAAATATGGATGTTTTTAAGAAATGAAAGCAATATGTTATACTGCTTTCAGAAAAAGAAAGTCTTTTTATAGAGGAGCATAATTATATATTTTACAAATATATTGACCGTTAAAGTTAAATAGAAAAGATCAAAAAGCTCCTCTATAAAATCACAGAAAATACTCAGTAATTACAATAATATTAACGTAAAAATCTTAATAATAATAAACACACAAAAAACACTAATAACATTTCACACATCTTTTACTTACTTTATTAAAAGCCCATTCTACGGATAAAAAGGAACAAGCGCTGATATTAAAGGTAAAACAACTGTTGATATAGAAAAAATAGCTATAAATAATGCTGTGAGCATTTTTCCCTCCTATATATAAAAATATAATATGTTAATTACTTATTTTTCATATTAGCACAAAACGTAAATTTATAAACTTCAATTAATATTATTCTAATATAGAATGATATTAATTATGGTATATAAATAAAATTATTAAAAATGTCAATATGTATTTATTGTAATCTATAATTATAATAAAAAATGGATCTAATAAATAATATTTCTATAATCTATATATTATTTTATATTAAGTTTATTGGATAATATATTATATGGATATGATATTGTTTTTATGGAGTACATTTTTAAGCAATGGAAAAAATATCCATACTATCTTTAAAAAAGCTCGTTTACTGAGAGAAAGACTTCGTAAATTAATGTGCTTTTCTTTCTTACTTTCTTGTATCCTCAATGAGTTATGATGTTTTTAACTGGCGAACATATTAGGAAGCAGTTGAATCTTTTTTGTATAGTATATCATTGTTAACACTGTTTATGCTTTCTCTACTGATTTCATAATTTGTTAAAAAATCCAGTTTGTTTTTATTACAGATGGGGTCATTTGGTATTCCTAATGATACAAATTGGCATAGAATGTTTTGTTTTATAAGCGATTTAACAATTGCATCTCTAGGCTTCTCCATTAATACTATGCTCTTCACAGATAACAACAGATTGGTGAGATTGGCATAACTCTAGCACAGATATATTATCTCAAAGTTGAATTGTTGGCACACTTGTAAGCGTTGGGATAACTTTATGTTTTTTGAAGCTCTAAAGCAATATCAAGACAAATTTGAACAGGTTCTTCAGTAGCAAGTAAGAGAACATCTTTTCCTTTTTAAACAAGAGTTTTGCTGATATCAATTTTTGAAGCATTTTTATGAATATTCATAACAGCGCGCTTTCCTAAATCTATATAAACGGGTAGAGGATTACTCAGAGTGGAAAAAATTACAGTTTCCATTTGATCCAATTACTCTCATAAGTAATTGGATAATATTTACTTTATCGCTGAATAAAAAAGAAAAGTTTTTCTTTCTTTAAATAGAGGATGTGTTGTCATCTAGCAAATAGGGATAGTTTGCGAGAAATTTGTTCGATGTAAGACAACTTAACATTTCAGTTACTTTTTATCATTTGAAGCTGTGAAAAGAAGGCTAAGATAGATGAAAGAATGTAAAAAATGATGGATACATTTTAAGATAAAAAATTATAGTTCTGTTAATTCCACACCAGTTGCTGCTGATATTGGCAACAAAAGAAATTTGACTAAAAAATTATCAAAATTATTGAGGACATTCCTCATAGCATGTAGACTAAATTTTTTTGTTGGTATGGATGGGGTTTTCTTTGAGAAGAAATTGATTCTATCCCCTGAAATCAGCAATAATCTCTCAGGTGATGTCGTAAACTTTTTGGGGATGTTACAACGCCACTATCGTCCTTTTATGAAAAATGTTAGCATTTCAGATGAGTAGCTGTGAGGAGTTTCAACGTTTATACAGCAAGACCCAGCAACTCTCACGGATTTAGAACGGGCTTCAAGGTTTTTATATTTACAGCGATTAAGTTTTAGAGGGAAGGTAAATCGTACGATGAGAGTTGAAATCCGTCGTAGCGCGTGGGGTTTAAGTCTTTCCAATTTGAAGGCGTGCTAAAACTTATTTGCCTCTGTTTAGCAGGTGTTAGCATTGAACATTTAAACTGGTCTGATTTTATTGTGCGTTATGATCATCTAAAAACATTGTTTTATCTTTCACTACTTTGATTGTGGTTCTGAAGGTTATTCCAGAAAGGATTTTTATAAGCGGGAGGATTATCAGCCGATGTCTAAGCTGTTTGCATAAATAAAAGGGAGGTTTCTTTTGTCTTTAAACAATATGCTAGAAATTCGAAAAACTTTAGTTAACTTCATAAAAGAGATTACACCATCTTAATATAGATTGCTCTTCAAATAATACAATTTCTGGTAAGGAATGGAGCATCACCAATTTTGATTTCTAAAAAAGAAACAATACGCACTAAAGAGTCTTTAACTTTGCAGACTTTTTGAGAATCCTTTCAGAATCTTTTGAAAAAAGTAAACTGATAGAAGATTTGCTATCAAAATATAGAAACTTTTTTAACAAGTTACGAATAAATCTAAAAATATATATTAAATATAAAAAACAGCGTGATATGCTGGCAGACTAGGCTTTGGAAACAAGAATCAAAGTGTATAAAGATGCATAAAGGTAAGATTGGTACAGATCATTTTATGATTCAAGAAAAAATTCTATATCAAAAATTTAAAATGGTTTAAAAGGTGGGCAGGCAATGCATAGAAGGATGAGCGAGAAGGTGAATTAGGTAAGGGTGATTTATAGATTATGAGCATCTTTTGTAAAAGTATCTTCTCAAGGTAAATATTGTGATGAAGTAAGATTGTGGTTGAATGTTCGAAAAGATAATACGCGCTCTTAATTTTTCCGTTATACACATCACAATAAACACCGTGAAAGGCACGGTTCTGTTACAAACTTTCTCTAAAAGCAGCATATGAGTTTGCAAGATATTACAGTGATATTTAAAAAGAAGGTAATGATCCCATTTTATTTCAGGAACAGCTTGTCTTAAAACAGCAAAGCAATATTTTTCAAGAAATTGCGCTGGCGGCTTTTGAAAGTAAAAAAGCAGAGTTGAAAAATGAAGGTAAAAATGGTCGTTGGTTTTCTCCACTAGAGTTGCATGTTATTTTCCACATAGGGAATTTACCTATAGAAAAATTAACAGCCAATATCACTCACAATGTTTTCGCGCCACTTTAGCATGAAAAAGCAGATACAGTGCGAAACTATTTACCTTATCTTCAATATCATTATTACAATTAGAAAGCTGAAATAACGTCATTCACAAATCACATAAAAGCCGTCCATTATTCATTATACAATCCTGTGGATTGCTTTTCTTAAGCATGCCAAACACGAGATATTATTTTTGTTGAAGCCAGAACATTGTGTATCATCAGTTTTTTGAACGACGATAGCAGTGCAATCCATAAAATCTTTTCTCATCTTCTTTGATAGGATAACAAAGATGCCCTTAGAATACATCAATATACTCAATTATTTTATATAAATATAACCTGTTGAATCCTTTAGCTTCAACTCAGACATCTCCGTCACTCTAATTAAATCCAATCGACCACTAGAGTATTTTTATCCTTTAAATTCTTTTACTTTTAATCTGAATATATCCACCTCTTTCAAATCTTTTCATTGATTAATGTTTCAGAGGAATTGTATTTTTATCACTTTATTTTCCGTTTATGTCTCCAACCACATAGACGTTCACCTTGTTCGTTATGTTTTAAAATATCTCTCGCCGAATTTGGATTAATCATATTAATATCTTGTCGATTCAAATAACTTGGCAGCCATCCAATACAAGAAGTTCGTTCATTCGTCGCGCAACCAGTTAGAAAGCTTAGTGCGCTCATCAGCATCATTTTTCTTATTAATTTCATTTTCTACCTCAAGCCGTGTTGTCGCTATCTTGAAAGCTTCCTTTGTTTGCTTTTGCTTCTCAACTTGTTTCCCAAGAAAAAAGACTTTCACTAAAGCTATAAGAAAACTGCTATGATCGCTGACGTCATTGTCAGATATTTTTTTCCATATGAATAACACTTTCGTCTTTTTCATATGAGGCGTTTGTGGGGCGTTCGGGGACAATGATATTATCTTTGTCTGGTGTTATATTGGTTACGTTTCCAGAAGCGTCTTAAACAAATTAATCAAGCTATTGAAATCTTTTTAGAGGCAATAGCACAAGAGATACAAAAGATTTTAACAAAAGCCGCTTGAAGATATAGGAGGCTTTCTCTTTCTAGCATCCCCGCCTATTTACATAACAAAAAAGAGAAAGGTAATGAGATGATATTTGATGATGGATATAGATATGTAACAACACGTGAGTGTGCACAGCTTTTTAATGTATCCACAACAACGATTCGCAATTGGGTGCTTCAGAGGTTGTTTCTGGAGCCATATAAGCTAGGGAGAGCAGTGAGGTGGAGAAAGAAAGAGATCTTAGCCTTCACTCCAAAGAAAAATAAGAACAAATTAGATAAAATTATATAAACTGTAGAAGGTAGTCCAAAAGGTGGTCTGAAAATGGTTACTTAAATAAAAAATCTATATGTTCTAATATGATAAAAAGAAAATATGGTGCCGCATGCCGGATTCGAACCAGCGACCCCATCATTACGAATGATGTGCTCTACCAACTGAGCTAATGCGGCATAGGTTTGAATGAGACAAAACTAATTTGAGGGTAATAGCTAAAAGTACGTATAAAAGCAAGAATGCATTTTTTCAATAATTTATAAAATATGATAATAATTTGCAGGAGAAGTATGTAAAAGTCAGAGGACAGTATTCTTTGATCGTAATACTATAAATGCTTTCCAATTTACGATAGAACCCAAATTAAGACGCTGGGAATGTAGATCTTTAGGATGGAAAATGGTGTCAAGATAACTTAGTAAAGATAAAAATATTTTTTGATTCTTAAGAAAGAAATTTGTTGAATAAGTGATTAGGAAAATAAAGATCATTATAAACCCTTTATAATGTGCAAATAAGATGAGTAGAATTAGTTGAAAAGTTACTTCTCATTTTTATGGAAGAAAAAGGGGGAGAATCAATAAAATTAATCACGTTTTTTTATTTAAGATGGAGTAAGAATCATGTCGGATGAAGCTCGCCTAATAGAACTAGAAATGAAGCTAGCTTACCAAGAAAAATTCATTGAGGAACTTTCTCGAGAGGTAACTAATCAATGGAAAAGTTTGGATGAGATATCTAAAAAAGTTGATGTTTTAGCGAGGCGATTTTCAGATTTAAAAGAACAGAGTGTTACTGAAGCTGTTGTTTTAGCATTTTCTCAATAGGGAGAAGGTGCTTAAAAATTCTTCTGCTAATAGTCTCTTGGATTTTTTTAGATATAATGGGGTGGATATCACAACGGGAGGAAGTTGCGAAATGTTCTTTATTGCAATTGCGATTATTTACAGATTGGTTTTTATTTAACGCATTTTGTTAGACTTGTAGAATAATTTTTATAAGCTTCTTCATTAATTTCAAGAAGTTCTAATTTTATAAGGAGTACTGATATTAGAAGACGTTTTTTATATGTGATTTCTAGTACTAAAATTAAGAAAAGTTTTTGTAGAGTATAAAGAAGCATCCATAAAAAACTACGAACTTCAATATATTAAGTTTTTTCTGTATAGAGTTTTCTATAGATGGGAGTTAGATTTATTCGCTAATTTTTTTAAATTGATACAAATGAAGTGATGTTATCGTTATCTATATAAATCATAAGTGAGCGCATATATTTATAATAAAGCGTTTTAATCCATTCTGATGATCAAGTGATTTTTAGTTTTTTAATCGAGAGAGGTGCTCTAAGCGATATCGGTTGTGTATAGTACAAAGGGCTCTAGAAGTCTTTTTCAAGATTAAATGTATTCTTCATTATATGTATATGATATTTTGTGAAAAGGTTTTTGTTTTTCGTAATTTAAGATACAAAATACTATTGCTACAGCACCAAAGATAGACCATGCTGGTAAATAAGTGAGAGTAATGCAAATTGAGAACAGAAAATCAGGCATTACCTTGCATAGAGATTGATTAAGGTGATAGACATCTGTTTGCAGAAGGTTTATTAAAATTTTATTAAAGGGGGTTGTCGTCCAATGTGATGTGATTACAGAGTGTGCGTTATCAATGACCAATGCTATAATGGTTAGTGTAACGAAAATGAAGGACATTAATTTAAATAAATAGTGGAGCATATTTTTTCTTAAAACTTCAACGGGGCATATGTATAATGCACAAAAAAATGATGAGTTGCATTATGATAAAAGGGCAGTTTTACGTTTGTTTTGTGTTTTTGAAAAAGCTACCTAATTTTTCGATAAAAGTTGAGGTTAGGCTCAACAAAAGTAATGAGGCATGATGTTTGAAAAAAAACACAATGAATTGAAGCGTAGCCTTCAAAATCGCCATATTCAAATGATTGCTTTGGGTGGCGTTATTGGGACAGGACTTTTTTATGGGTCAACCGAGGCAATTCAATTAGCTGGTCCCTCAGTCATTTTATCTTATCTTGCCGGCGGGCTTATTATGTATTTCATTATGCGAATGCTTGGTGAAATGTCAGTAGAAGAACCGTCTTCAGGAGCGTTTAGTTTTTTTGCTTATAAATATTGGGGGAGATTGGCTGGTTTCATAACAGGTTGGAATTATTGGTTTCTTTATATTCTTGTGAGCATGGCTGAACTTACAGTGATAGGGTTTTACCTTGATCATTGGATTTTGATTGATCATTGGAAGGCATCTTTCATTGTTCTTTTATTTGTTACATTCATTAACTTGTTTAATGTTCGTTTTTACGGAGAATTTGAATTTGCTTGCGCTTTGATCAAAGTGGCTGCTGTTATTGGTATGATTATTTTTGGAATTTTTATCATTGTCACGGGACTAGGGGAAAATCAAGCGAATATTCATTATCTTTGGGACCATGGTGGTTTTTTCCCTTATGGAGCAGTAGGGGTTGTTTTAGCGACTTCTGTAGTAATGTTTTCTTTTGGAGGAACAGAGCTTATTGGTATTGCTGCTGGAGAGGCATCTAATCCACAAAAAACAATTCCAGCGGCTATCCGTCAAGTTATGTGGAGGATTATAATTTTTTATATTGGTTCTATCAGCGTTATTATGATAATCAGCCCTTGGAATATGATTGGAAAAAATGGTAGTCCTTTTGTTACAATTTTCGAGACTATAGGAATTCCTGCTGCTGGTCATATTTTGAATTTTGTGGTGATTATGGCTGCTATTTCTGTTTATAATAGTGGCATTTATTCTAATGGACGTATGCTTTATAGTTTAGCTGTACAAAAAAATGCACCACATATTTTTAGTAAACTGAGTGCTGCTCGTGTTCCTTATATTGCTATCCTTTTTTCATCATTCTGTACGGTGTTGATTGTCGTTGTTAATGCTCTTGTTCCTGATAATAGTTTCATGCGGATCATGGCTCTTGCAACTGCAGCAGCAGTGATTACTTGGGCTATTATTGTTATTGTTCATTTGAAATTTCGCAATGCACATAAGAACAGAAAAGGCAACTTTACTTATGCGTTTGGTTTATATCCTTACGCTAACTATCTTTGTCTCTGCTTTCTTGCTTTATTATTTTGTATTATGTTTATCAGTGGTTTTGGGCAAAATGGATTGATGACTCGACTTTTTGATATGATAGGAATAAGCGTGCCTTTTCTTGAAACATATATTCCTGTACAGATGCCTGATATGAGTTTGGCAGTCATTATTATCCCTCTATGGTGCTTATTATTACTTTTAGGTTATAAACTGAAACGATAGAGAGAGAAGAGCTAATAAAAGGGATTGATTGGAATAAATCTTGGGGACTATAAAATTTGATGAGGTAACACAAGTTTTTGGTGATTTGTGTGTTTTAAGAAATATTACTGTACAGCTTACCGAAAAACGAATTGCTGTTATAGGTGCAAATGGTTCTGGAAAAAGTACATTTGTTCGTCTTATTAATGGACTCCAATTACCATCTCACGGTTTTGTAAGCGTTGATGGGCTTGACACCAAACGCGATGCAAAAGCAGTAAAGCGTAAAGTTGGATTTGTATTTCAGAATCCCGATAATCAGATTGTTTTACCATTAGTTGAAGAGGACTTATCATTTGGTCTCAAAAATTTAAAGCTTGATAAAGATGAAATTAAGGAGCGTGTAGATGAAATTTTACAGCGCTATGAACTTCAAGATTTCAGAAATCACGCTGTCCATTTATTAAGTGGTGGACAAAAACAACTCGTTGCTATTTCCGGTGTAGTTGCAATGAAACCGGACTACATTATTTTTGATGAGCCGACGACATTACTTGATTTGCGAAATAAGCATCGCGTTACGCAAGTGATAGAAGAATTACCACAAACGGCAATAGTTGTATCGCATGATTTGGAGTTTTTGAAAAAGTTTGATAGAGTGCTGGTTTTTGATAAGGGGGAGATAGCAATTGATGATGTACCTTTTGTTGCTATCAAGGAGTATATAAGAAGAATGTCATGATCGGTTTATATATTCCAAGGGATACGTTTATTCATAGGTTAAGTCCTAGAGTTAAGTTATTGTTTCTTGCGGCGTGTGGAACTTTTATAATAATGGTTTCTTCCATAGCGCTTCTTGGGTTGTTTTTGTTGTTGGTCATCTTATTCTATAAAGTTGCCAAGGTCTCTTTCAAAACTGCGATAAAGCAATTTAAATCGATGGGATTGCTTTTAGTCCTTCTATTTGTATTTCAAACTATTTTTAGCGGTTGGCTTACGGGGGTTGAGGTCATATTACGTCTTGTTATCCTCTTTTCTTTATCATCACTTATTTCATTTACAACAAAAGTTTCAGATATGGTGGATGCAATTGAAGTCGGGCTTCAGCCTTTTTGCTGTTTTGGTATAAATCCATCAAAAGTGAGTATGGTTATCTCTATGGCGATCAGGTTTATTCCTCTTTTGAGTGAAAAGTTTAATGAGGTACATGAAGCACAGCAAGCACGGGGACTTAATACTAACATTGTCGCTCTTGCGATACCTTTAATTATACGAACCATAAGAATGGCTTCAGAAGTGGCTGAAGCATTGGAAGCGCGTTCTTATGATTCTGATACTATTGATACAGCATCTCATAATAATCAAAGTTTTTTATAGTGAAAGAAGAATCAAATGAATACAAAAGATTTAGTTTATATTGCTTTATTTGCCGCTATTTATGCTATTTTGGGCCTTTTCCCTTCAATTTATCTTCCTTTTCTTCTAGGGGTACCTATTACAGCTCAATCGATGGGACCGATGCTAGCAGGGTCTATTCTTGGGGCAAAAAGGGGTGCTTTAGCATCACTCCTTTTTCTTGTTCTTGTTGCGATTGGATTACCTCTGTTGCCTGGTGGTCGAGGTGGAATCAGTGTATTTTCAGGGATTGCAAGTGGTTATTTAATAGGTTTTCCATTTGCCGCATTTTTTATTGGTTTAATGGTAGAGTTGTTTTGGAAGCGGTTAAATTTTATAACATTATTTGTGATAAATACTGTTGGTGGCATTGGGATAGTTTATTCTTTTGGTGTTCCATGGACAGCTTATATGACTCAGGTTCCTTTACTGAAGGTTTTAATGGCTTCATCAGTTTTTTTGATAGGCGATTGTTTAAAAGTGTTGATTGCATCCTTTGTTGCACTCGCGATTAAAAGATCTGTTCCTCTCATTCATTCAAAGCATAATAAGAACAAGCTAAAATAAATGTATCACAATAAGTTTACTGAATTTAACCATAGTAATCTATGATGTAATTAAACATTGTAGAATCTAATGTGATCTATATAAGTGATATTATTAAAATAAATTATTATATTATTTTTCTCTATATCTAAGGCATTTAAAGTGTACTTTTATAAATCTGATACTTTTTATTAATTATACAACAATAACGAAAGTTTTTCCATAGTGAAGGAATAATTCAGTGAATACAAAAGATTTAGTTTATATTGCTCTATTTGCCGCTATTTACGCTGTTTTGAGTCTTTTCCCTCCTATTTATCTTCCTTTTTTGCTGGGTGTCCCTATTACAGCTCAGTCTATGGCTCCGATGTTAGCAGGTTCTATAATTGGAGCGAAAAGGGGAGCTTTAGCATCACTTCTTTTCCTTATTCTTATTGCAATTGGGTTACCTCTATTGCCTGGTGGTCGTGGTGGAATTAGTGTGTTTTCAGGAGTTACGAGTGGTTATCTGATTAGTTTTCCATTTGCTGCATTTTTTATTGGTTTAATGGTAGAATTGTTTTGGAAGCGGTTAAATTTTATAACATTATTTGTGATAAATACTGTGGGCGGCATTGGGATAGTTTATTCTTTTGGAATACCATGGGTAGCTTATATGACTCAGGTTCCTTTGCTGACGGTTTTAATAAGTTCATTAGGTTTTTTGGCTGGTGGTTTCTTGAAAGTGCTGATTGCATCCTTTGTAGCGTTGACCATTAAAAAAATCGCTCCTCTCATTCATTCTTAAAAAGGGGTAGTTCTGTACTGAAGAACAATTTTTGCCAAATGTATGTGGATTAAAAAGTACCACGGAATATCATTCTGTTTTATTTACTTTTTATTGGTATTTTTATCTGTATAGCTCTCAAAGGTAGCCATATGAAAGTTGAATATTTCGGCACCAAAATTTATTTTTTGCTTTCAGGAGCAGACCCCTAAATAGTCAATTAATATCATTTTATTCAACATGCTTGTAAGTTTTATTCGATTTGCATATTATATGCATAACGCCTTAGGATTATTTATTATTTTTTATATTTTCAGTTAATTAATCACTAATTTTTAAAGTATTAAATTATATTAATTGTACAAAAACATCGATAATTCAGTGTTCATTTAAAACTCTTGATGTACATAATACCCTTATAAATGTGTTAATATAAGGTATAAAAATAAGATTTGAATGGGATGAAGCTAAAACAAAAAATAATCTTAGAAAGCACCGTGTAAGTTTTGAAATGGCTGCATGTGTTCTTTCGGATCCATTCTCCATAGCTAAACAAAACCGTATTGAAAACGGAGAATATGGTTAGCAAGCTTTAGGACTCATGGATGGTTTTTTATTACTATTCGTAGCGCATACTGTCTATGACGATAAAGATGGCATAGAGGTAATCCGTATTATTTCAGCACGGCGAGCCAACTTGAAAGAAAGGAAACGTTATAAAGAAGAAAGTTCGTTATGAAATTGAGGTAGGTAACTTATCACCTTTGACAGATAAACAGAGAGTTGAAGTTGATAAACTGGCTGTAATGCCGGACAGTACAATTGATCATAGAGATATTTCGTCACTCAATGATGCGTTCTGGAAAAACGCCGTTCTTAATCCATTCTATAAACCAACGAAAACTGTTGCTAACTGTGCGTGTGGATTCAGACATGCTAGCGTGGCTTAAAAGTCAAGGAAAAGCAAAATAAACCTCATTAGCAGAATTTTTTAGACACTAATTCCTCTAACTGTTGGCAAATTTTAAGCCTATTTTACTCTGCCTGCACGGTCATCTCAAGATTGTTGTTGTTGAAGGAGTGATGGAAGATATCACTCTTGATGGGCATAAAGTTGAGAGGAGACTTCAAGGAGAAATCACCACGGCTTTTCCAAACCTTATTGGAAAACCGACCAATCTGCGCCAGATAGAGCAAGGGCTTGATCAAATCAATCGGCTTTTCTCACGCCAAGCCACCATTAATCTTGGTGTGGGGTGCAATTCGGGTGGTTCAATACTCGATGTTCATATTGAAAAACAGAAACCTTGGCTTATTACGCTTTCCAGCGATAATCTTGGCGCTAAAGCAAC